>DAIOHI010000488.1:0-2320 GCA_036744815.1 Paludibacteraceae bacterium | reverse complement strand
ATGAGAATCGGAACGAAAGGATTTCGTTTTTTCACAAAAGGATCGACCAAATTCACATGAGAATTTTCGGGCAGCGAAGCCAATTCCGTCAATGTTCGTCCGAACATAATATTAATTGTAGCTCGTGCATTTATTGCCCAACCGTTGGCGTCGAGCAAAGGAGCCAAATTCCGCTTACGTAATTTGAGCCAAGCCAAAAACATGGAAGGTCCCGATATACATAATATAATTCCGAAAACGGCTATCGGCATTTTCCACCAAGCCAAGCTCAAAAATCCAGTAAGAACTGACATGACTACAGATCCGATAGCACCCAAAGCCAAGCTTAAGGCAGCGAAAATTCCAACAAATTTGCCAATATCGAAAGGTTGTGCCGGAGCGGCTGTTTTGACATCGGAAGCTGCGGCAAGAGTGCCTGATTCTATTTTTTGCTCCGAAGATTCGACCTTCGAAACCATATTTGTTTCAACATCTTTATCCTTCGACGAAGCAAATTTTTCGATCTGAGTTGAAATAAACTTAGCAGTTTTCCTGTAAGGAGTCCAAAATGCCTGACGGATACTGATCGGATTTTCAACAACTTTTACAATCGTAGCATCCCAATCTCGTCCTTGTTTGTCGTAGAACACAGCATTTCGCCCTACTTCAATATTATCGAAATCGCCATCGGTAAGAGCCGCGACAATAGTCATCCGTTCATTTTCATCTTTCAGTCTGCAATCGCAATATATCAGACAAATCCCGCTCGATTTGGCAAGAAGATCGTGCTTAGGCATGTCGCTCACTTTAATACATAAATCGCAACGACGTTGATCAATATACAAACTTCCCGACTGAAAAACTGCCTCAGCCTCAGGAGAATAAAAATCGTAAAAAGTTACATAATTATTCAGCAGCTTGTACAAATCGCGGTAATAACGTGTCAATTTATCGACAAGCATAATGTTTTTCGTGTTCGTTTCAAGAGCTTTATCTTGCTCAATTAAGGCGAGTAATTGATCGCGGGATTTTCCATTAAGTAAATCTCTCACAAGCGATAAACCAAGGCTTTCAACCGCAGCGCCGGCTTTCTCCGACAACCAGGTTTTATAAGCATCGAAACTTGATGAAATTGCTTTCCATTCCGCTTCGCTTAGCGATTTTTTATCAGAATGCTTGGGCTGAATTACCAATTTATTAAAATCCGACAAAGCCGATTCCCAAGCAGGATTTACACCTTTAAGTAAAGGAAGTGCTTTTCCTTCTTCTATTTTAGCAATGGGCAACTCGGCAATATCCGCAATGCTTTGCGAAATATCCTTTGTCCGGATATTTTCGTAACTACTATTCAATGCATTCAGCACAGCTACCGATTCTGTATCGAATTCAGCTAAACGACATCTTAGAAAATAATCGTCAATTTTCGATTTCACTTGCAGAAAAGCGGTAAAAGCATCGGAAGTCGCGTCACCATAAAGTAACACATTTTCCTTATTCTTTTCAGCTTTATCATGCCACTCAGAAAATTCAGCACATTGTTTATAAAATTCCTCGATATGCTCGGTGCTAATTCCCTTTTTGCCACTCAAATCGTCAGCCGAATCGACATTAGCGATGATATCGTTAATTATTTTTTTCAATGCTTCATCTGAAGTAGAGTCTTCCGTAATAACTCCATCTCCGTTAAATTGCGTATTTGCAAAAATAGCAGTGGTATCCGAAGTCTCTTCCACCGTAAGTTCTGTGGCATCAGGCTTTCCCAAATTATTAAGAATCTGATGGGCGGAATTCAGCAATAATTTTCCATCTTCCGTCCCGTCATTAATTGCCGACAAAGGCAATGATTTATCCTCGCCAATAAGGTCATCCGGATTTTTAACTGATGCGACCATCCATTTGACAGCAGAAAGAATTTCAGGAATACGAATACGTCCATCTTGATTACTGTCGATCAATTCGAGAGTTTTCGAATCGATTTCAAGTCCATGAACCGGACAACTAAGAGCAGTCCATAGTTTTTGATCGAGATTTGCCAATTCGACCAAATCCCTACCCGACTCTAAATTTACACGGTTAACACCACCTACTCGCGAAAATTCCCATACATGTTCGTTTTTATCCGAAATGATTCTTTTTTTCATTTTTTCTATTCGATTTTTAACTCCTTTGCTGCTTCCCATATATTTTGTCTGTTAGATAATTAACGCAAAAACAGTTCCTTAATTTGTTTAGGAACAATTGTAGACAGAAAGAAGTTCACAAAAATATTTAATTTCTAAAAAATATGTTTTACAACATCATTTATTGCATCAAGCAAAGCTCCCCATTCGTATTTTTTCTT
>DAIOHI010000487.1:0-2321 GCA_036744815.1 Paludibacteraceae bacterium | reverse complement strand
GCGGGAGTTTTCCGATAAACAGATGAAGAATGCCATTTTGGTGAGAAAAAATTCACGCATGCAAACATCGCATTATGCGCTTTATTTGTATGGAATTTGTAACAAGTGTAGAAAATAAAAACATTAGATTATATTTTTTAATCAATTAAAATGAAAGTAGACGTATTATTAGGACTCCAATGGGGCGACGAAGGAAAGGGAAAAGTAGTTGACGTGCTTACTCCGAATTATGATGTGATAACACGTTTTCAAGGCGGACCAAATGCCGGACATACATTGGAATTTGAAGGAAAAAAGTTTGTACTTCGTTCTGTTCCTTCGGGAATTTTTCAGGGCGATAAATTCAACGTAATAGGAAATGGAGTTGTGCTTGATCCGGCGCTTTTCAAAGCCGAGGTTGAAGGATTGGAACAATCGGGACATCTATTAACCGAGCGTTTGAAGATTTCGAAAAAAGCGCATTTGATTTTGCCTACGCACCGACTTTTGGATGCTGCTTACGAATCGGCAAAAGGAGATTCGAAGATCGGAACCACCGGAAAAGGAATCGGACCGACCTACACCGATAAAATAAGCCGCAATGGACTTCGTGTAGGAGATATTCTTCACAATTTTGAAACTAAATATAAAGCTGCTGTCGATAGGCATAAAGCTATTTTGAAATCTTATAACTTCGAATATGATTTAGATTCCATCGAAAAAGAATGGATGGAAGGAATCGAATTCATCAAACGTTTTGATTTGATCGACAGCGAACATTATATAAACAATACATTAAAATCGGGTAAAAAAGTACTGGCAGAAGGCGCTCAAGGAACGATGCTTGATATCGACTTTGGTTCCTATCCTTTTGTAACCTCTTCGAATACCGTTTGTGCCGGAGCATGTACCGGTTTGGGAATTGCTCCTCGCAACATCGGAGATGTTTTCGGAATTTTCAAGGCTTACTGTACTCGCGTAGGAAGTGGTCCTTTCCCAACCGAATTGTTTGATGCGGCAGGCGATGAAATGCGCAATATCGGACATGAATATGGTTCTGTTACCGGACGTCCTCGCCGTTGTGGATGGATTGATCTTGTTGCATTGAAATATGCGATTATGATTAATGGCGTAACACAGCTTATCATGATGAAAAGCGACGTTCTCGACAACATGGACAGTATCAAAGCTTGTGTGGCTTATAAAATTGACGGAGTAGAGATTGAAGAATTTCCTTTCGATATTACCGATGGAGTGGAACCTGTTTATGTAGAAATGCCGGGTTGGAAAACTGACATGACAAAAATGACAAGCGAAGACGAATTTCCGGAAGAATTTAATGCTTATTTGTCATTTTTGGAAGAAGAATTGGGAGTTGACATTAAAATTGTTTCAGTGGGTCCTGATCGTGCTCAAACGATTTTGAGATAAGAAAGATAATTGGAAACCGATATTTTTTCATAAAAAAACAAAAAACGAGCTGACATATTGTCAAAGGGCAAGAACTTTGATGTTTATTAGATGTTTAATTCTAAAAAAACGAAAATATAAATTATGGATTCTTCATTAGCATTATTTTTCTATCAATACGGTTATTGGGTTATTTTTATCGGCATTGCACTTGCCAGCTGGATTGTACAAGCCGTATTGCAATCAAAGTTTAAGAAATACTCGCAAGTTCGCATTACAAGCGGAATGACAGGAAAGGAAGTTGCCGAGAAAATGTTGCGCGATAATGGTATTTACGATGTGCAAGTGACATCTACAAGCGGACATTTGACCGACCATTACAATCCGACAAACAAAACGGTTAATCTCAGTGAATCGGTTTATCATTCGAATAGCGTTGCTGCGGCTGCTGTTGCGGCTCACGAATGCGGTCATGCAGTGCAACATGCGCGTGCTTATGCTCCGCTCGAAATGCGCTCGAAATTGGTGCCTGTTGTGAGCTTTTCTTCGAAATGGGTAATGTGGGTTTTGTTAGCAGGAATGTTTACTATTAACGTATTTCCACAATTGATGTTGGCTGGTATTGTCCTTTTTGCGCTCACAACTTTGTTCAGCTTCATTACACTTCCGGTGGAAATTGATGCTAGCAAACGCGCGTTAGTTTGGCTGAACGATGCCGGAATAACAGGTTACGACACGCACGACCAAGCTAAAGATGCTTTGAAATGGGCAGCTTATACTTATGTAGTTGCAGCCTTGGGTTCATTAGCAACTCTTATGTATTATGTTATGTTGTTCTTAGGCAGACGCGATTAATGAAAGATAAGTCATATAGTCTTAATATTTAGATAAAAAGAGCTTCAAACGGAGCTCTTTTTTGTTTTACGCTCAGC
>DAIOHI010000486.1:0-2331 GCA_036744815.1 Paludibacteraceae bacterium | reverse complement strand
TCTTTGTAGTGTTGTTTTTCGTTTTCTCCCGGAAAAGATGATTTCCCGAAAGAAATAGCTCCGTTATCTTCCAATTTTTTCTGAATACTGAAAGGCAGTTTTCCCGAAGGATTCACATCTCCCGAAATGACATTGGCAGTTGCGCTTCCGGCTTCCGAACCTAAATACCAGGATTGAATCAACGCTGGTACTTTGTCGAGCCAAGGCATGGCAACTCCATTTCCGCTAATAAGCACAACAGCTAAATTCTTATTTATTTTCAAAATTTCTTCGATCAATTCATTTTGTCCGAAAGGCAAATCGTAGCTAATGCGATCACCTCCTTCACAATCTTGCTGATAACTTTTATTCAATCCTCCGAAAAACAATATTACTTCCGCGTCTTTTGCCATATCTACGGCTATTTGTCGTAAAGAATCCGCATTATAAGGCGACGGAAGAACTCTTTCGTAAGCCGATGCACCCGAAGCATATCCCATTGTGTAAACTATCTTATCTTTTCCGTATTTATCAATTAATCCTTCGAGAGGCGAAACTTCTTTTTTCACTTTCAATTCGGAAGATCCTCCACCGACGGTCAAGGGACGAATCGCGTTTTCACCAACAACAAGAATTTTATTATAACGCCCTTGTGGAATGGGAAAAAAATTGGCATTGTTTTTCAACAACACGATACCTTCTTCAGCGACTTTACGTGCCACTTCGGCATGTTCGGGACTCGAAAAGCTTCCATAAGGACGATTTCTATCCATATTCGTGCGAAAGTTAAGACGCAGCACACGACGTACCTTTTCATCCAAAGTGGAGATAGGCAATGTTCCGTCCAACAACATCTTTTTGTAAGGTTGTGCCAAAAAATAATTATCGTAAGCAAAACTCTGACTTGAAGTTAAACCATCCGTCCATGTTCCCATTTCCATATCCAATCCATAAAGAGCCGCTTCCTTAGTGTTGTGAGCACTGCCCCAATCGGTTACGAGTACTCCATCGAAACCCCATTCTCCTTTTAAAATTTCGTTGACAAGGCGCTTATGATGACTGCAATATTGACCTCTGTATTTATTGTACGACCCCATAACAGACCATACACCTGCCTCTTGCACTCCCGCTTTGAAAGCCGGAAGATAAATTTCGTAAAGAGCTCGATCGCTTACTTCTACGTCTATTGTTCCTCGATCTGTTTCCTGGTTGTTGAGCGCAAAATGCTTCAAACATGCGGCAACGCCATTCTCTTGCACAGCTTTTATGTAAGGCACCACCATTTTAGAAGCTAAAAATGGATCTTCGCCCATGTATTCGAAATTGCGTCCGTTCATGGGTGTTCGATAAATATTCACTCCGGGACCTAAAATAATATCTTTTTTACGGTAACGAGCTTCTTCTCCCAATGCATTTCCATAAAGCTCCGAAAGTTCGGGATTGAATGTAGCTGCAAGACAAGTAAGAGCCGGAAAGGCAGTGCAAGAATCATTTGTCCATCCGGCATGACTCCAGCTATCCCAATCTATTTCCATACGTACGCCATGAGGTCCGTCGCTCATCCATATTTCGGGAATGCCCAAACGAGGCACGCCGGGCGTACTGAATTTCGATTGCGCGTGTATCATCGCAATTTTCTCATCCAAAGTCATTCTCGACAAGGCATCTTCTACCCGTTCTTCCGTCGTTTTATTATCATCTAAATATATCGGAATCTGCTTTTTTTGACTAAAAGCGTTTATGATGATTAAACTTAATAATAAATAAAGGATTGTTTTTTTCATGATTTATAGTTTTATTTTTATGCTACTCCCTTTTTTTAAAGACAAATATAATTTATCTCCCAATATTTCATAATTGTTATTTCCTGATATTTTCAGTTTTCCTTCCGGTATTTTTAATACAAAATTGTTGTCTGTCTCGGCATTTATTTCGATACGGATTAACTTAGCATTTTTCCATTCGAAGCTGATTTCAGCTCCTCCGCGCAACTTCATTCCTCTTACTTCGCCGTTTTTCCACCCTTGAGGAATTGCCGGTAGAATTTCAATATATCCGGCATGACTTTGCAAGAGCATTTCGCCTATTCCGGCGGAACCGCCAAAGTTTCCGTCGATCTGCATAGGAGGATGCGCGCTGAAAAGATTCGGATAACTTCCGCGATCATTTCCTGCCGGTTTCAACAAATCTCCGATAAGTTTGTAAGCCCGTTCACCGTCCTTTAGCCGCGCCCAAAAATTTATTTTCCAAGCCATAGACCATCCTGTCGATTGGTCGCCTCTGCGATTGAGCGTTGTTTTTGCGGCTTCCATCAATTCGGGTGTTTTTTCGTATGTCATTTCATATCCGGGA
>DAIOHI010000485.1:0-2334 GCA_036744815.1 Paludibacteraceae bacterium | reverse complement strand
GTTTTAGAACAAAGAATAAAGAATAAAGAACAAAGAGCAAAAATTTAATAGGCATTTTCTATTTGCTCTCTACAAACTACAAACTGTAAACTATAAACTAAACATCTATTCTCTCTTTGCCGGCATCCATTGATAGGCTCCCGCGTCGGGTTTGCTTCCTGTGGGGCGTGGATTTCCATTTAAATCAGATTTCAAATCATCTTTATATTGATCAAACTGTGTAATAATATCCGGATCACCCAATTCGCGAAGCGGCGAAACGGAATCGGGAGTGAAATCGTAATACTTCATTTCTTCATTGTCGTAATAGGGATGACTGAAAACCGTGTCCTTTTTTTCAGACCATCTGATATCCGTAAATTGAGGCGTTGTGTAAATGCTGTCTCTGCGGATATAAGAATGCGAAAATGTACCGTTGTATTGTTCAGGATATTGCGTAATCAAGCTGAACTCTTTTTCAAAGCTACCCGCAATTACGCTGTTGTAAATATAAGTTTCCATCGGAGCAATACGATTTACGTCCACGACCATCAGCGAAGGCTGTTTCGATTCACGTGTAGCAGGTTGAAAACTTCCGCTGAAATAATTGGCAATGGTGCAATGAATAAATGTATGCTTACCGCCATTGAGATAAACACAGTTGTATCCCGAATTACTTATTTCGCTGTTTACCACCGTCAGGTCCGCGTTTTCGACTCTCAGTCCATAATAAGTGAAATTATGAATACGGCTGTTTACGATTTCCAAATGCGGACGTTTATTGCTTTGAATATCTTCATTTCGAAGATAAACGCCTACTACAGCACTATTTATAGTAACATGGCTGAGGATATGCTTGCCTTGCTGTCCGAATAGATAAATTCCGCTCCATTGTCCGGCAACATAATTGTAAGGAAGCGGATTGGTCGATTCGCCCACATTATCCAAGCGATGTCCGCGTATGATTATGGGCTGTTCTTGAGTCCCTAATGCTTGCAAATTTCCATAAACCATCATGTGAGCACTATTATAAAAATAGAGTTTGCATCCCGCGGGTATAGTTAATGTTTTAGCACTATCGACAGCCAAATATCCGTAAATCAGATAAGGTCTGTCGGATGTCAAAGTGCTGTCGCTATACACAACGTGGTTTCGCATAATTTCCACATCTTGTCCGTAGGCTTCCAATACTATTTTTTGTTCGTTGCTGTTGGTGATAAATTTAATGCGGTCTGTTTCTATCAGTGCCGACGAGGCATTGTTGGGAGTAATATTAACCGTAATAAAGACAAACAAGCTGTCTTTTGCGCGGATTTCGATATCCGAAAATTGATTATTCGGATTTTTATATCCGTCCACATTGATGTGAAAAGGAGAGGAGGCGCCTCTTTCCAATTCGATCTGACTGATTTTTAAATTTTCTTTATTCGGATTGTAAATCTTAAATACTTTGGTAGCACTTCCCATAGCTGTGAAAACGGTGTCGAAAGATAAAGTGTCTGCCGCAAAGCTCAATTTATGTGCGGGATTACTGCTAAATCCATCGTCGTTGCAGGATGGTAGTATCACAATCGTCAACAGACAAATAAAAAAAGAGATGAAAGAAAGTATCTTTGAGATAAGATTCATAAATGTAATCAGCTTGGATGAAATCGGATATTCGTATAACAAACGTAAATTAACCGGATTTATTTTCGCAAAATTACGCTAAAACATTTCAAAAACATAATTATCCCTAATTATTTGTGTTCCGATTTATCTGTTTTCTTTTGTTTTAACTCAAAAGAAGATACTTGAAGCTGTCTTTTATTCTTATCTTTGTTGGAACGAATAAAAATAAAGTACCATATATTGAGAAATAATGAAAACACAAGCTACTTTTAAATCTCTGTTTTTTACCACAATATTTCTGATATTTGTTGGCGTATTAAGCGCGCAAAATCCAAAAACAATACGGATTTTAGCTATTGGAAATAGTTTTTCGGTAGATGCTGTTGAAAATTATTTGTACGAATTGGGTGCAGCCGAAGGCATTAATCTGATTATCGGAAACGCTCATATCGGAGGCTGTTCGCTCGAACGTCATCGCAACAATACGATTTGTGATAAAGCCGATTATGAATACACGAAAATTGTAAATGGCAAAAAAAACTTACGAAAAGGCTCAACACTTGAATATTGTGTAAGCGACGAGCCTTGGGATTATATCAGTGTTCAACAAGTAAGTCAGAATTCAGGAAAGTACGAAACTTATTATCCTTTTGTTAGCGAGCTTTTGACTTATGTAAAACAAAAAGCTAGGAATCCTGATGTTGTTTATATGTTACATCGCACTTGGGCTTATGCGCAAAATTC
>DAIOHI010000484.1:0-2335 GCA_036744815.1 Paludibacteraceae bacterium | reverse complement strand
ACTTCAAACAAAAATCCCCCAATCTATTCGATTGAGGGATTTTATAATTTAAGAGTTCAAAGAATTAATTATCTTCGTCAATATCAATCACATTTCTACGAGCATCTACTTTCTTTTCGTATTCGTCGCGCGAATAAACAACTAATTTATCAAATTCACGTTGTCCGGTTCCGGCAGGAATCAAGTGTCCGCAAATAACGTTCTCTTTCATACCTTCCAGTCTATCCACTTTACCGTTGATAGCGGCATCGTTCAATACTTTTGTTGTTTCTTGGAAAGATGCGGCGGACATAAAGCTTGTTGTTTGCAACGCGGCGCGCGTGATACCTTGCAATATCTGATTCGATGTTGCCGATACAGCAGCACGCGTCTCAGCCAAACGCAAGTCGCGGCGTTTCAACATACTGTTTTCATCGCGAAGTTTACGAAGCGTAATGATTTGTCCAACTTTCAGATTTGAATCTCCGGCATCAGTAACCACTCTTTTACCCCATACGCGGTCGTTTTCTTCCATAAATTCGTTTTTATCAACGATTTGTTTTTCGAGGAAGCGAGTATCACCTTGTTCTACAATTTCAACTTTACGCATCATTTGACGAACGATAACCTCAAAGTGTTTGTCATTAATTTTCACACCTTGCAGACGGTAAACGTCTTGTACTTCGTTCACAATATAATCCTGAACGGCAGTAGGTCCTTTAATCGCCAAAATATCAGCAGGAGTAGTTGCTCCGTCCGAAAGCGGTGTTCCGGCACGAACAAAGTCGTTTTCTTGTACCAAGATTTGCTTAGAAAGCGGAATCATGTATTTCTTCACTTCTCCGGTTTTTGAAGTAACAGAAAGTTCGCGGTTACCACGTTTGATTTTTCCGAAGTTTACTTCTCCGTCGATTTCCGAAACCACTGCCGGATTCGATGGATTACGTGCTTCGAACAACTCAGTTACACGTGGAAGACCTCCCGTAATGTCACCTGCTTTACCAACTGCACGAGGAATTTTCACAAGCATTTGTCCAACTTTGATTTTATCACCGTTGTTTACCACCAAGTGAGCTCCCACAGGCAAGTTATATGTACGCAAGGTTTCGCCTGATTTCGACTTAATGTGCGCACTCGGAACCTTTGTTCTGTCTTTGGTTTCGATCATAATCTTCTCTTTCAATCCTGTCGTTTCGTCAGTTTCTGTTTTGAAAGTTTGATTTTCGATCACGTCTTCAAACTCAATAACCCCTTCAGTTTCGGCAATAATTACCGCATTAAATGGATCCCATTCGCAAACTAAAGTCCCTTTCGAAGCTGATTCTCCATTTTTAACGTAGAGTTTCGAACCGTAAGGGATATTTTGAGTAGTAAGAACGATACCTGTATTCGGATCAATAACACGCATCTCAGCCAAACGGCTAACAACTACTTGATAAGTCTTTTTCGATTCATCAGTAGCTTCTACAGTACGCAACTCGTCGAATTCGAGGCGTCCATCGTAGCGAAGCATGATTTTAGATTCGGCTCCAATATTCGAAGCAACCCCTCCGACGTGGAATGTACGAAGTGTTAACTGTGTACCCGGCTCACCAATTGATTGAGCTGCGATAACACCAACAGCCTCGCCCATGTGAACCATTTTTCCATTGGCTAGATTACGTCCGTAACATTTAGCACAAACACCTTTTTTCGATTCGCAGGTTAATACCGAACGTATTTCTACGCTTTCGATAGGTGAATTTTGTATTTTCTTAGCAGCAATTTCGTTAATTTCTTGTCCCGAAGCAACGATCAATTCTCCCGTATTCGGATGATGAATATCATGTACAGATACACGTCCGAGGATACGTTCGTAAAGCGACGAAATAACATCTTCGTTGTTTTTTATTTCGGTAGCAGTCAATCCGCGTAACGTACCGCAGTCTTCTTCATTTACAATAACGTCGTGCGACACGTCAACCAAACGACGAGTCAAATAACCCGCGTCAGCAGTTTTAAGAGCCGTATCCGCCAAACCTTTACGAGCACCGTGGGTTGAAATAAAGTACTCCAACACCGAAAGTCCTTCTTTAAAGTTCGAAAGAATCGGGTTTTCAATAATTTGTCCGCCTTCGGCTCCGGATTTTTGCGGCTTCGCCATCAAACCCCGCATACCTGACAACTGACGAATCTGTTCTTTAGAACCACGAGCACCCGAATCCAACATCATATATACAGAGTTGAATCCTTGGTTATCTTCAGAAAGTTGTTTCAACAAAATGTTCGACAACTTAGAGTTAATATGCGTCCAAGTATCGATAATCTGATTGTAACGTTCGTTGTAAGTGATGAAACCCATGTTGTAGTTATTCAT
>DAIOHI010000483.1:0-2337 GCA_036744815.1 Paludibacteraceae bacterium | reverse complement strand
ATCTCTACCGACGAAATCCTGGGTAATATTTTCAGCAAGTTTTGCATCGGAAAGTAAATAGCTGATAGTCAAAACTATAAAAAACAACTAATAATTACAACCCGCTATAAATTAGCGGGTTTTGTTGTTTAAATATTATCGTTATTACTTGTATATATGGTATGTTATACATATTTTTGTACCGTATTTGTATCGCGTTTAAAAAAATACTGAAAAAGTAAATATTTTAACCTAAGTGGTGTTGAATGGAACTCTATAAAACACAATGAAACAAAATTGATTTATAATTGGGATAATTTATGGCTAAGGCGACGGAAATAGAAAAAGTGTGCGAATGGTGCAAGCAACCTTTTATTGCACAAAAATTAACTACGCGTTACTGTTCTCACAAATGTAACTCCAAAGCCTATAAATCGGCAAAGAGAGAGGAAAAACGTAAGACGTTTAAGATGATTGCTATCGGTACGAAACGGATGCAACAGATAGAAGCACTAAGCGAAGCTTACGAAAGAATTAAAGACAAGGAGTTTCTTTCGGTAAGTGAAACGGCTATTTTATTGGGCGTAGGGCGTACAACCATTTATCGCTATCTGAAAAACAACACGCTAAAAGCCGTGCAAACTCCCGGTAAAACCTTTATCCGTCGTTCTGATATTGATGCAAAGTTTAAAAATCCGGAACCATACTTCTCTCGTCCGACACGCGATGAGAAGACAATAACCGAATTTTATACCCTTGCGGAAATCAAGAAAAAATATAAAGTACAGGATACATGGATTTACAAAGTTGTACGAGAAAATAATATTCCGAAAACACTGATAAACGGAAAGTCCATTTTTAGTAAAAAACACATTGATAAATACTTTGAAAAGAAAAATCCGTCGCATCCGGATATTGATGAATGGTATAGTGTGAAAGAGTTGCAAGAGAAATATCAACTTTCATTATCGGCTATTTATTCATTCGTGTCGGAAAACAATATTCCCCGTAAAAAAATTGGACGTAATGTGTTTTACTCGAAAACTCATTTTGATACAGCAAAAGGATACGCAACACCTGAATTTTACAGTGTGAAAGAAGCGATGACTAAGTTTGGTATTTCACGTGATGCACTGTACAACTATTTGAAAAATTATAAAATAACAAGAGTGAAATCAGGGAGATATATTAAAATTTCAAAATCTGAATTAGATAAATTATTTGAAAATTTAAAGTTTGATTGATTATGGCACGAATTCCTAAAGTAACCTTACACAAGCGAGCGGTGGCAAATGCTAAGGAGAGTCTCTATTTAGACTTTTATCCACCGATTCGAGACCCTTTTTCAATGCGCATGACTCGTAGGGAATCCTTGGGCATCTATATTTATGCAAAACCAAAGAATGAAGCGGAATGTGAATTCAATCAAGATATGTTGATGAAAGCAGAAGTTATTCGAGGATTAAGAGCACAATCGATTATTAATGAGGAGTATGATTTTCTGGATAAAAGTAAGAAACAAGCCGATTTCCTGGCTTATTTCAAAGAAGTAGCCCAAAAGAAAGACCAAAAGTGGATGAAAGTCTATCTCCACTTCAATAATTTTGTGAAAGGAAAATGTACTTTTGGCGAAGTAAATGTGGATTTGTGTAACAAATTTCGAGATTACTTGCTGGATGCCAAACAGCTGAAACGTACCAAAATGAAAATTTCTCAAAATTCTGCCGCGGGATATTTTTCTACTTTCAGGGCATTGCTGAAAATCGCATATAAGGATAAAATGTTTCGTGAAAACTTAAATGATTATTTAGAAAGTATTGAGCTTACGGATGTAAAAAAGGAATATCTCACACTGGATGAACTAAAAAAACTGGCAAATACTCCTTGTGATATTCCGGTGTTGAAGTCCGCATCTTTGTTTTCTTGTCTTACCGGTTTACGGATTAGCGATATTCTTAATTTGCATTGGCGGAATATTTTGCCGGCTTCAGATGGAGGCTATTGTATGCGATTGCGTACCGAGAAGACCGAAACTGAAACTACTCTCCCCATAAGTAATGAGGCTTTGGAACTTTGTGGAGAGCGGCATGATGGAAAAGTTTTTGAAGGTTTGCGTAGATCTATGATATATCAACCCTTGAAAAAGTGGGTGGCAAGCGCAGGAATTACTAAACATATCACCTTCCATTGTTTCCGACATACATTTGCGACTTTGCAAATTGCACTTGGTACGGATATTTACACAGTCAGTAAAATGCTGACGCACAAAAACGTTTCCACTACACAAATTTACGCTGATTTGGTAAATGAGAAGAAACGGGCTTCTGCAAATAAAATAAGCTTAAAATAAAATCCAAT
>DAIOHI010000482.1:0-2345 GCA_036744815.1 Paludibacteraceae bacterium | reverse complement strand
ACTGACTAAAAAACGCCTCCTGTCCAAGCAAGGAGAAGAATGGCAACAGAAAGACGATAGCAATGCTTATAATTTTTTTCATACGGTTAGGATTAATACTGGAAGTTACACAAGTAATAACGAAGTAACTGAATTTACCGTATATTTTGAGCAATGAATAAAAATAAAATTCATGCCTTATCTGTGTTCTATTTATTTTCAAGAATTTAATTCAATTAATCGATTGAAAAATAAAACGCAAAAATTGCGATTCAGAACACTTAATATCTATTTATTGCATTGTCTTAATTATATAAGCCTTGATTCTCTTGTTAACTTATTCTCTTCTAAACAACATTCATTACAAAATAAGTCTCGTACTGTTTTTTCAACTTCTTTTTTGTTAATTGTATTTGGATCTCGTCGAGATTTCAAGTAGTTTTCTCTCGTTATTTTTCCGATAACTTGCCTAATTGTTTTCAACTCTATTTCATTACCCATTTTATTTGCAAGCCTAAATCCGCCAATTGAAAATAAAGTGCCTAAAAGTCCCACTTGCCAATTAAAAAACAGTAAAATGAATGATGTAAGCAGTAAAATTCCAAGAATAACGATAATCCATTTTTTCGGTCGTAAAACCCCTAATTTAAATCCTAATTCATTTTCTATTATCTGGAGTCTCTTACGTCTGCTTTGTTTCGGCAAAAAATCTACAAGTTCCGAATCAGGTAAAATAAACTTCTTGTCAACACTTAAGGATATTGATAGGATATTCCTCAGTTTATAGAATGCCTGTTGAGTTGTACAACTATCAACTCTTTTAAGCTGAATTTTATTTGTAATATAATCACATAACTCTCCAAATGTTACGATATGACTTAACTCATTATCAATAAACTTAACATCAAAAGAAGCTTCTACTTTACGAAGAACATCTTCTATGTCTTCAATGTCCATATTTCTAAGTTCACAATCCATCATATTCACATATAGTTAAGGTGACCTTCTCTTTATTAATAACAAAAAACACTTAAACAAACAAATAGAGACTTATCGCCATTACCACCATGCCCGACACCAAACCGCCGATAGAGAGGTGGTGTTTCCCGAATTTCTCGGCAGTAGGAAGCAATTCGTCCAAAGAGATAAAGACCATAATTCCCGAGACGGCAGCTAAAATAATGCCGTTGACAGCCGGTGTCCAATAAGGCATTAAAAAGAAATACGCCACAAGCGCTCCGACCGGCTCTGCCAATCCCGAAAGAAAAGACCACCAGAAAGCCTTCTTACGACTTCCCGTGGCGTGGTAAATCGGTACCGACACAGCGATTCCTTCCGGAATATTGTGAATAGCGATAGCAATAGTGATAGGAATAGCGATATCCAAACTTCCTAGTCCCGAAACAAAAGTCGCTATCCCTTCGGGGAAATTATGGATGGCAAGCGACAAAGCCACAACAAGTCCTACCCTTTTCAGCGAGTTTTGCCCCTTCATATCCTCCACTCCCTGCACTTCGTGTGGGTTGGCTGCCGTTTTAGGAATAAAGAAGTCGATAAACATAATGGCAGCGATGCCACCGAAAAAAGAAAGCATCAAGTAAAGCATGCCTAATTTCTCACCATAAGCCGCATAAAGCGTTTCGCGGGCATTCGGCATCATTTCCATAAAGGATACGTAAATCATTACACCAGCCGAAAAGCCCAAGGATGTACATAAAAAGCGAGTATTGGTTTTTTTGGCAATCAAAGCCAAAACGCTACCCACACCAGTCGAAAGTCCGGCAATCAGTGTCAAACCAAAAGCGATCAAAATTGTAGATTGTTCCAAATTGAGTCCTATCTAAAAGTTTATAGTTCTTGTTATTTAGACAGAATTTACATAATAACACAAGGATACTCTTGTAAATTTTGTCTTATTACATTGTCTTGATTCTTTTCACAACATCAAGCACATTACAAATAAACTACTTTTTGTCGTAAATTGTTTCGTAACGGGATGATTGTGTCGGATTAACATCCGATAGGATTTCTACAGTTGAGGCTTTTTCTTCGTCGGTTGCTTTCGAGAATATATTGATAAGTTCATCGGTTTTCGTATCCATAAAAACAGAAATGGCGACTGCTGATGCCCGCGCTCTATTCGTTTCGCGCAACACAGGTAATCCTGAGGCAATACGCGCACGTGCATTAGCTACATTTGTCGACATTTCGTCCAAACCGAGGCGATGGTATTCATAAAAATAATTACGGTATTTCTTAAAAGTTTCGTCCATCAGATTATTGACTAAAGCATAGCGGTTTTTGTTGCTTTCGAAAGCTTTCCATCCCGACCAATCGGAACTTTGAGCCATATTCACGATATTTTC
>DAIOHI010000481.1:476-2346 GCA_036744815.1 Paludibacteraceae bacterium | reverse complement strand
TGCGTTTCTGGATTGCACAGCCTTGACAAGCATCAGCTTCGGCAGCAGCCAAGACATTAGCTTTGGAAGTAAAGTGTTTTCCAATGCTGCTACCAATAATATTGCCCTCAGCCTCAATGCCGCGGGAGTAGAGTATGGCAATGTAAGCGGCAATAAGTGGAAAGACTACACATGGAAAAGCATCAATGCGATCACAGTGCGTTTGGCAAATATCACGCTAAGCACCGGCGAGCTTTCGCCCAGCTTCGATAGCGAAACTTTCGCATATACAGCAGAGGTGGAGAACTCGGTAATGAGTATCAGCATTACCGCCGCAGCGGCAGAAGCAGGCTCTACGCTGTCGGGAGATATAGATACAGACTTGCCCTTAGCAGTAGGTGAAAACAGCTTTACCATAACCGTAACCGCTGCGGATGGCGTAACTACGCAGGATTACACAGTTACCGTAACCCGTAAAGATATAAGTACAAGTACAGCCGGCATAACAAGCGGCAGCTTGCAAGTTTATCCGAATCCGGTGCGCGATATCTTGTACGTGCAGTCCTCTGCTGTAGAGACGGCATATACGACCTCTCTACCATTGGTAAAACTGTATAGCATCAGCGGTACGCTACTTTACACTGCCCACGCCGACCGCGTGGATATGTCCACCTACGCGCCGGGCATCTATATACTAGATGTGGAAGGCGAGAAAGTGAAGGTAGTGAAAGAGTAATGTGAGAATGTGCCAATGTGCAGATTAGATGATTAAGAAAGCG
This sequence comes from Paludibacteraceae bacterium, assembly GCA_036744815.1. Taxonomy (GTDB): domain Bacteria; phylum Bacteroidota; class Bacteroidia; order Bacteroidales; family Paludibacteraceae; genus H1. The sequence continues at coordinate 1,588 of DAIOHI010000481.1, read as the reverse complement.
GGATTCATAACCAGTGAATCCCGCTTTTTGTATGTAAAGGAAGCCCCTCCGCAATAGCAGTGTTACTAGCAATTAATGGATATCTAAAGCATCCTTTTCTTGCGTTTTAACATCTTCTTCACAAGTCCGAAATGTTATTGTAGCATCTGTTATCTTCCTTTGAGCAGAATTTTATAGGAAGAATAACTTTGAAAAAGATAAAGCAACATCACAGAGCCATTGTGCTGTCGGACATACATCTTGGTTCCAAATGGTCGAAAGCCAAAGAGGTAACTAAGTTCCTGAAACAAAACACTTGCGAAACTCTGATTCTTTGCGGCGACATCATCGACGGATGGAATATTATGCGTGGCAAGAAGTCGAAATGGAAGCGCCGGCACACACGTTTCATCAAGTTGCTGCTCGATATGCAGCACGATACAAAAGTCATCTACCTGCGTGGAAACCACGATGATTTTTTAGATCAAATCCTCCCGATGAAGTTTCAAAACATCGAAATCGTAAAAGATTATATGTATACGAGCGGCGACAAACGCTATTACGTGCTGCATGGTGATGTTTTCGATAAAGTAACCAATCGTTTCAAATGGTTGTCGAAGATAGGAGATGTCGGCTACACGATACTTATGAACATAAACGAGCGTTACAATCGCCGCCGTCAGCGCAAAGGACTGCCTTATTATTCCATTTCGCGCGACATCAAACAGCGGGTGAAAACCTCGGTTTCGTACATAAGCGATTACGAAAAACATATCGTAGATATTGCCCGGAAGAAGAAATGCGACGGCGTTATTTGCGGACATATCCATCATCCCGAAAAGCGTTATTACGACGATATTCTTTACCTGAATTCGGGCGATTGGGTTGAATCTTTATCCGCATTGACCGAAGATTTTGAAGGAAACTGGAATCTGGTCTTTTACGAGCAGGAAGAGAGAACGCTTGTTAAGTCCTTTGAAGATAAAAAGATGGAGAAAGAATTTGCAGCGGTAAATTTATCCTGAGCTATGATTAATAACCGCGATTTGAGCTGGCTCAGCTTCAACGAAAGAGTCTTACAGGAAGCACAGGACAGAAGCGTCCCCTTATTGCAGCGTTTGCGCTTTCTGGGT
>DAIOHI010000481.1:0-425 GCA_036744815.1 Paludibacteraceae bacterium | reverse complement strand
AAATATGATGCGCTTGTCGCATATAAAATCGAAAAAGTTGCCTAAATTTTCGGGAGGCTACGGCGCAAGGGAATTATTGCCATTGATAAATTCGAGGATGGCTGCATCGCAGCAAAAATTCAGTCGTATTTACTCCGAAATACTCTCCGAAATGGAGGCACAAGGCATTTATATTGTTGATGAAAAACAATTGAGCGAAAGGCAGAAAAACTTTTGTGTCGATTATTTTTCGTCGGTAGTAAGTCCTTTACTTGTACCGCTGATACTGCGAAAAACTACGAAGATGCCTTTCCTGCGCGATAATTACATTTACCACGCGGTGAAAATGACTTCGGCAAATAGGCAGAGCAATCGTTACGCTATTATTCAAATTCCGGTTAACAAAACTTGTCCGCGTTTTGTGGAGCTGCCTTCCGAAGCGGGAC
>DAIOHI010000480.1:0-2351 GCA_036744815.1 Paludibacteraceae bacterium | reverse complement strand
CTTGTCAACCCATTATGCAAAGTAATAACATTATTCAACACGTTCGACGATTCTTTTTGTTCGATCAATAAGGTAGAAACATTCGTGGTTTTGCTATGCGTATTTTCCAGTTTATAATGTTCGTAAATCGCATTTTCGCCAACAAAAACTTCGGTCAATCTATTCGAAAAGAAACGAACATCGTCCGCCGTATGATCGCAAACAAGTAATTGCGCTTTTGCTCCTTCTTCCAAAATAATGAGATTATGACTGTTTGCCATAAAATCGGAATCGTAGCGCATGATGTTTATTAGCTGAACGGGCTTATCAAGAATCACATTTTTAGGAAGATATAAGAAAAAGCCATCCTGAGCAAACATTCCGTTCAAAGCCAGCATGCCGTCTTCCTTTTTACCACTTTGCTTTCCATAATAGGATTTAATCAATTCCGGATGAGTTTGAGCAATTTCTTTCAAACTGCCAATGATAACACCTTCAGGCAATCCATTATTTCTATCGTCATTCGAAGGATAAAAAGCATCATTCAAAACAAAATACAAATAGGAATGAATACCCGGAACCGCGCATTTAAATACATCGTAAAGATTATTTTTGACTTCTTTTCCATTGATGTTCAAGTCGTAATCAATCGACAAAGCTTCTCTTAAATCAGTGTATTTATAATCTTCGAGCTTGGTTGTAGGAAAGCCTAAACGCTCGAAACGTTCAAAGGATTCTTCCCGATAAGCATTAAGCCAATCGGAAGAATTGCCTAATATCGTTTTTCGCTTTTCGCTATATAGATCAATATATTTTTGTTCCATTATTCCAATTCCTTTTTTATCCAATCGTAGCCTTCGGCTTCTAACTTCAACGCCAACTCTTTTCCTCCGCTTTTCACGATACGTCCATCGTAAAGTACGTGTACAAAATCGGGAATAATATATTCGAGCAATCGTTGGTAGTGTGTAATAACGATCGTCGCTTTGTCCGGACTTTTAAGTTTATTCACGCCATTGGCAACTATGCGCAAAGCATCAATATCAAGCCCCGAATCGGTTTCGTCCAACACGGCTAAACGCGGCTCAAGCATTGCCATTTGAAATATCTCGCTGCGTTTCTTCTCGCCACCCGAAAAACCTTCGTTCACAGCACGATTGGTCAGATTGCTTTGTATTTCGACTAATTCCTTTTTTTCTTTCATCAAACGCAAGAACTCCGATGCGGGCAGAGGCTCTTCACCACGATATTTACGCTGTTCGTTCATCGCAGTGCGCAGAAAATTAACCATGCTTACACCCGGAATTTCGACCGGATACTGAAAGCTCAGGAAAAAACCTTCGGCAGCACGTTCTTCGGGAGCTAGCTCCAATAGATTTTTATCTAAAAAAGTAACTTCGCCTTCGGTAACTTCAAAAGCAGGATGTCCGGCTAAGACTGAAGCAAGAGTTGACTTTCCGGCTCCATTCGGTCCCATAATAGCATGAATTTCTCCCCGTTTTACCTGCAAATTCAATCCTTTTAATATCTCTTTGCCGTTGATATCGGCGTGTAAGTTTTTTATTTCTAACATAATATAATTTTAAAACCACAATAGGCACAATAGAACACAATAGCTTTTCAAACTATTCGATACTTAGTAACCATTGGGTAGTTTATGATATTCTCCTGTAACAAAAGTCTTCTGTCCCTCTTTCATGATATTTGAACATTTGAAATTGATAAGAATTCCTTTAGGTAGATTCAACAAATTCAAATAACTTATTATCTGCGCTTCGTGTATTGGGATAAAAGTTTCTACTGTTTTTAATTCAACAACGACCACATCCTCTACCAATAAATCCAAACGCAAACTTGTATCTAAAAAAAGCCCTTTATAAACCAATGGTAAAGGCATCTGATTTTTTACATTGAAACCTCTGCTCTCCAACTCATACACCAAACATTTTTCATAAACAGACTCAAGTAATCCTGGTCCTAAATGTTTATGAACCTCAATAGCCGCATTTAGAATTTCATAACACAATGAATTTATCTTATGCTTGGTATCGTACATAATTATACATCAATTTTTTCAAGTCACAAAAGACATTATTATTTCAACAGTTCAAAAACTATTGTGTTCTATTGTGGTTCGTATTACTTTACCCTACGCTTCCTTCCAGCGTTATTTGAAGCAGTTTTTGTGCTTCTACGGCAAATTCCATCGGAAGTTTATTCAGCACTTCTTTGGCGTAACCGTTCACAATCAAACCGACGGCTTCTTCGGTTGCGATGCCACGCTGATTGCAATAAAATATCTGGTCTTCGCTTATTTTCGATGTCGTAGCTTCGTGTTCCACAATGGCGCTATCGTTGTGTACTTCCATATA
>DAIOHI010000479.1:1462-2357 GCA_036744815.1 Paludibacteraceae bacterium | reverse complement strand
TATATCGAAGCGAGAAATGCGATAGCATAAGAGGGAAAATACTGTCTATATACTGTTCTTTTTTCCTGTATTTGCAGATGAACAAGTGGTCAAATATTCTTGTAAATAATATCTTATGGCAAAAATTAATTTGTGAATTTTAAATGGTTGGTAATTATGAAACTGCCTGAAAAGGCAGCATTTTCATAACCGCATGTAAGCGAAGCGTAACTTGCGGTGAAAGTGCCAGCAAAGATATTGTCTGTAAGGCAAGACATTTCTTCAGTTATGCCTTACAGGCAGTTGTTAGGCGACTGTTTCGACCATAGGTCATTGACCTATGGTTATGAAGATAAGGCTTTTCAAGCCCTTTATAATGAAAAACAACTCCTGGGTCAGGATAAACGATAAAAGCAATTTAGCTAAGGAAACACAACTGACACTTAATAAATGAATCTGTTCTGATATTTACTTTCAATACTCTTAATTTTTTTCTGAAACGAGGCGCTGACTAATCAGGACAGCCTCGTTTCTTGTTTTGATGCTAAGAAACTGAACTGTTGATTCCTTGCTAAGGCAGTAGCAAAGCTGAGCCGAAGAGAAATCTCTCTTGCTACAACACTAGCAAGTATGAGCAGGTGAGAAATCTCTCTTGCTACAATGCTAGCAAGTATGAATCGCTAAGAAATCTCCCTTGCTACACTACTAGCAAGCCTGAATTGAATATAAATACCCTTTGCTACGATGCTAGCAAGCCTAAAGCGAGAAGAAATCCCTCTTGCTATACTACTAGCAAGTATGAATTTGAAAAGAAACTGCCTTGCGCAGCTCGCGCAAATAAGAACTCCTGTTTTGCGTTGGGGTTTATTGCAGCATTTTGTCAATTAATGCTGTCATTTCATCGAATTCTTTTTGT
>DAIOHI010000479.1:0-1435 GCA_036744815.1 Paludibacteraceae bacterium | reverse complement strand
AAGCATCACTATCTTTCCCTCTTTGTCGATGATTACATTGCGGGTAATTCCAGCTTCTTTATCGGCATAAAGTCCAAAAATATCAGCATTCGGATCCAAGCCGATAGGATAGCTGACTTTGACCGTTTCAATAAATTTCAATACCGTTTCGAGTGGTTCGTCCCTGTCTATCCCGATCAAGGCAAAGCTTGGATTGTTTTTGTGCTTTTGCCAAATGTCTTTTTCGATAAAAGGCATTTCCTTTCGACAAACACCGCACCAACTGGCTGTGAATTGCAGCATCACGATTTTTCCTTTCAGGTCGGACAAATGGACTTTCTCTCCCGAAGCGAGCGTTATGCTAAAATCGGGAGCCTTGTCGCCAACTTTTACTTTATAACCTCTGTCGTCCTTGTTTTGTGCCGAAGCAGAAAGCAGCATGAAAGCTAAGAATAATGTAGTTATATTTTTCATTAGATTTTATGTAGAATAGATTTATCCACGAATTACACAAATTTTGACTACGTCGATTTTCAATTCACTAATAATACATTATTAAAAATCAATACATAACACATTTCCTGTAGGTTGTTTTCGTGCTAATTAGTGTAATTCGTGGATAAATGATTTTGGGTTTAATCCAATTTTAAAACAGCTAAGAAAGCTTTTTGAGGTACTTCTACCGAACCGATTTGCTTCATTCGTTTCTTACCTTTCTTTTGTTTCTCAAGCAATTTTCGTTTCCGGCTGATATCACCACCATAACATTTTGCGGTAACATCTTTGCGGACAGCTTTTATCGTTTCGCGAGCAATGATTTTTGCTCCGATAGCTGCTTGAATCGCGATGTCGAACTGTTGACGCGGAATCAGCTCTTTTAGCTTTTCGCACATGCGGCGTCCGAGCGATACGGCGTTATCGAAATGTATCAGCGACGAAAGCGCATCCACCGATTCTCCATTCAAAAGAATGTCGAGTTTTATCAATTTCGAAGCTCTGTAGCCATTCATGTGATAATCGAAAGAGGCGTATCCCTTCGAAATACTTTTCAGTTTGTCGTAAAAATCGAATACGATTTCGCCCAAAGGCATGTCGAAAATAAGCTCCATGCGATTGCCCGAAATATAATCCTGCTTGATCAATTCACCACGTTTGCCGAGGCAAAGTGTCATGATTTGCCCCATAAATTCGGTACGTGTAATGATAGAAGCACGAATATAGGGTTCTTCTATTCGCTCAATCGCCATAATATCGGGTAATCCGGATGGATTATGCACTTCCAGTAAATCGCCTTGCTTTGTGTAAACTTTGTAAGAAACGTTGGGTACGGTGGTTATCACGTTCATATCGAACTCACGATCGAGGCGTTCCTGCACAATTTCCATATGCAGCATACCTAAGAACCCGCAACGGAAACCAAATCCTAAGGCAACCGACGATTCGGGTTCGAAAGTCA
>DAIOHI010000478.1:0-2360 GCA_036744815.1 Paludibacteraceae bacterium | reverse complement strand
ACCACAAAACGGCATACTTTGGCAACGCACATTTTACAAATGGTTAGATAAGTGGTTGAAAGATTAATTTATTAATGTGCCAATGTGATTAATATGCAAATATTAATACTATGGAAATAGAAAAAACGGGAAATAGAATTGTTGACTTGACTTTTGAATTTTCTTTAAAAATGATTTCTTTCTCAGAAAAATTGGAGAGCTTACGTAAATATACAATCGCTTCTCAATTGCTACGAAGTTCCACTTCGATTGGTGCAAACGTGAGAGAAGCTCAAAACTGCGAAAGCAAAGCTGATTTTATACATAAATTCAAGATTGCTGCGAAAGAAGCCGATGAAACAGAATATTGGTTGTTATTGTGTAAGCATTCTGACAATTATCCCTTCGAAGAAAACTTACTTGAAAACATAAGAGAAATACAACGGATTATAAACAGCATTATTCACTCTGCCAAAAATAAGAGTAGTATTAATTAATCACATTAGCACATTAATCATATTTTCACATTAAACAAATCATGGGAAAAGAATTAAAAGTAGCGGCATTATGCGACGGAACGGTAATAGACCATATTCCGTCAAGTAAATTATTTTCAGTAGTATCGATTTTGGGTTTGGAAAATTGTTCCAACCAAATTACCATTGGGAATAATCTGGAAAGCAAACGATTAGGAACGAAAGGTATAATCAAAATATCGGATCGTTTTTTTGCTGAGCACGAAATAAACAAAATAGCGCTGATTGCTCCTAACGCGAAAATCAACATTATCCGCGATTATCAGGTTGTGGAAAAACATCCGTTGACACTACCCGAAGAGGTTCGGGAAATTGTATATTGCGCAAATCCGAATTGCATCACAAACCATCAACCAGTGGCAACTAAATTCTTTGTAATTACGGAAGACAAAGAAGTTCGTTTGAAATGCCATTATTGCGAACGAGAAACAAGTTTATCCTTAGTAAGACTTAAATAAAAAAAAGTATGAAATTTTACCTAAAACTTAGTCTGTTACTTCTTTTGAACACGGCGATTTTAAACGCTCAAAGTACAAAAGAAAATCTTAAAAATCATGTTTATACACTTGCCGACGATTCGATGAAAGGACGAAAAGCAGGTTCTGTCGAAGCTGAAAGAACGGCTCAATACATCATCGAACAATGGAAAGCAATCGGAATTGAAGCGTATAAAACCGACAATTATTTCCATCATTTCGATAACTACAAAAACATTATCGGAGTACTGGAAGGACAAGATTCTGATTTGAAAGACGAATATATTGTTGTAGGCGCACATTACGACCACATCGGCTACAAAATTGAAGATGGCGACACGATTATTTACAACGGCGCTGACGATAATGCTTCTGGCACAGCTACACTTATTGAGATGGCGCGTCAATTAAAAAGCCGCCAAAGTGAACTGCGACGAAGCGTAATACTCGTCGCCTTCGATGCGGAAGAAATCGGGCTTGTAGGCTCAAATCACTTTATTTCGGACAAAGTTTTTCCTATTGAAAAAATCAAGTTTATGATGAGTGTGGATATGGTTGGGTGGTATTCGACAAATACTTCCGTCATTTACTCGGGATGTAAAACGGGGATAAACTTGGAAAACATTCTCAGAACGGAGAGCATTGTTCCCGAAGGTTTAAAAATAACTACGGAAGATTTTGAGAAAAACATCTTTGTCGCCACCGACACTAAAGCTTTTGCTGAATCGGGCATTCCGACTTTAGCCGTAAGCACAGGACTCAAATCGCCTTACCACAAGCCGGAAGATGATGCTGATTTGATTGATTACGACGGCATGACACTGATTACCGAACATCTTACAAATTTCACCATCAAACTTTCGAATGAAGAAAGTATCGAAACAACCGGAAAATCGGCGACAAAACATCGTAAACAGAAAAAGTTATTTGAATTCGGTGCATTAGCTAATATTGGTTCCAATCATCATTATTACACAGAAGGAGCTTTAGACGGAAAATCGGCTTTCTCTTACGGCGTCGGGCTCTCGGGACAAGTAAACATGGGTTGGTTCGCCATTCGTCCCGAAGTATATTTTGAAAACATCGGCGCAAAATACCCACAAGGAAATATCAACAGTCAAAATATCACGATTCCATTGAATTTGGTAGTTCAAACGAAGGATGCTTCTGCCGGATTCGATGTCTTTGTCGGACCTTATTATTCGCTTTTGCTAAACGGCAAACAAGGAAAAGAAGCACTCGATTTCGACAATACATTCAACGATATAGAATGGGGAATTAACTGGGGAGTAGGAATAAAAATGGGACATTTCAAAATCGGTTATTCTTACAAAAGTGCCATTACAAGCTTTACTAAGCAAGTAAATGC
>DAIOHI010000477.1:0-2379 GCA_036744815.1 Paludibacteraceae bacterium | reverse complement strand
GCTCGGAACTGGCGGATTGGTTACCGCATACAAAGAAGCCTCTGCTAATGCTTTGCAACAAGCCGACATCATCGAAAAGACAGTTGACTGCTCTCTCTCTGTTGAGTTTGAATATCCACTGATGAACGATGTTATGCGAATCGTTAAGGAAATAGATGCCCAAATTACCAAACAGCATTTCGAATATAATTGCCTGCTCGATATTTCCATACGCAAAAGAGATTATCCTATTTTTGTGGATAAACTGACTAAAATAGATGGAATAAAAATCCTTGATTAATCTCTGCCTGCGCTAACGCAACTTCAAGCGGATGCCTGCCATGACATTGATACCGGGCAGCCTAAGTCCGCCAAAATCAATATATTTTGAATTGCTTAAATTATTCACATCAAAATTAATCGCAAGTTTCCGCGACTCAAACAAAATCCTCACATCAGCTAAAAAGAAAGGATCATAGGAGCGTTGTTCTCCGCTTTTAAAATCGGAATAATTTCCAGCCCTGTCGTTGTAAGCCGCCTTCCATTGAAGAGATAAATTATAATCATCCGGCAGATTATCCGCAGTCAAAATACGATGCTGAACAGCAAAAGTCAATTTGTGTTTTAAGTAATCGAGAGCATATTTCGAGTCGAAACTGTCCGCCGATTTATCCAAATTGAGGAAAGAATAATCGAGGGATATGTTTTCGACAAAACTCTGCTTAAAAACGTATTTAGCCGACAGTTCCGCACCCAAAGCATTCACTTCCGTCAAGTTGCGGCTATACCAAACAAGCGAATCAGGATGCGGCGTTTTCACCCAGTCGATAATATCCTTACCCGAACGATAAAAAACGGAAGCCTGTGTCGTTAGCGAAGCTTGGCTGTATTGAATTCCTAATTCTATCGTATTCGATTTTTCGGGTTTCAAATTCGGATTGGCTTTTTGAGTGGTACTTTTGTAATACAAATCGGTGAAAGTAGGAAACCTCAGAGCCGTATTTCCCGAAGTAAAAATGCGCAGGCTTTCGTTTATCTGGTAAGCAATATCGCCACCATAAGAAGGTGAATTTCCGAACTGTTCGCTATAGGTAAGCGAAGCTCCGGCAGAAAGATGAAAACTGCCAAGATCAAGCTTATAATCGACAAAAGCCATTGGCAAAAAGCGTTGGTCGGAATAAGCGAATTTGATCTGTTTGTCGTAAGGATTTAGAATCGAATCCGCGATCGCTTTACCTAATACCGTACTTTGAATGCTTTCCAATCGAGGGTCAATTCCAAATGTGAGTATTCCGAAATTATCGCTGAACGACGCCTTGATTTTCGCGGCTACAACTCTTGTAATATGATAATTATGGTCGGAATACCAAGCCGGCGCATTTTCTTTATCCCGAAAAAGCTCGAAGCGATCGTAATGCTCGCGTCCGTAAAGTTGCGCGGACAGCGTCCATTTATTATTGATTTGAAGATTCCAATTCAAAGCTCCATAAAAGGTTTGTGTGTGGTCGAATTGATTGGGATAAGCCAGCGAATAAAATCCATTAGCGCCGTAATTTTTCTGCTGATAAGCTAATTGTATATTAAAATTATTTCGCGCATTATTTCCATTGTATAATTGAAAAAACATATTTTTTATATCAAAATCCGTATTCTCAATATATCCGTCGCTGCTTTTATGATTAAGCGAAGCGAAAACATTAATTCCGTCGTTAATAGATAAATTTGCCGAAACATTCTCGGTAAATGTATTGAAACTTCCTGCCGTCGTTTTTAGTGAAATAGAATTTTCTTCTGTTTGCGAAGTGATAATATTAATAGCTCCGCTAAAAGCATTAACTCCGTAAACACGAGCCGCAGAGCCTCGAAGCACTTCAACACGCTGCACGTCCGACAGCTCGATAGGAATGTCCAAATTATAATGTCCCGTTTGCGGATCGCTAATATTCACTCCGTTGAGCAGGACAAGCACTTGATCGAAAGAACCGCCGCGAATACTGATATCCGCCTGTGTTCCTCCTATTCCGCGATTACGAATATCTACACCGGCAATTGTTTCGAGCAATTCATCCAAGTTTGCCACAGGAAGTTTCTCGATAGTTTTTCGGTCGATGCTTTGTATCGCTCGCAATTGCGACGAATAAAGCCTCTGCCTGCTGCCCTTTATTTGCACATCGGGAAGGTTTATATTTGTTGAATCGAGCTTTTGTTCAGCCCAACAAAACATAGAAGCTGCCGTCAGCAGGAATAAAAACATCGTCTTTTTTCTCATTTTCTATTATTTTTAAATCTTAGAGGTTGTCTAAAATTACGACTCAGGGAATATACCCTATATAATTGAAACTATTTTTCAACAAACAGATATGATATCTTCCTAATCAAGAAGTTTTCTTAAAAAGCTCA
>DAIOHI010000476.1:0-2380 GCA_036744815.1 Paludibacteraceae bacterium | reverse complement strand
AGCTTTGAATCTTAATCAAATTTACGAACGAGATACGGCGGCAGTTCGGGTGGTAAAACAACAATTCAGCTCCATCGTTGCCGAAGATTGTATGAAAAGTATGTACATGCAGCCGAAGGAAGGAGAATTTCATTTCGAGGATGCCGACAAATTTGTTGAATTCGGAGAAAAGAACGGCATGCAGATAATCGGGCATACCTTGGTTTGGCATTCACAAACTCCCGCTTGGTTGTTTACAGATGAAAATGGAGCAGATGTATCGCGCGAAGTGATGATTGAACGGATGAAGAATCATATCACTACAATTGTTTCCCGCTATAAAGGGCGGATTCAAGGTTGGGATGTCGTTAATGAAGCCATAAGCGATGACGGCTCTTGGCGGAAAAATAAGTTTTACGAAATAATAGGCGAAGAATATATTTCTCTGGCTTTTCAGTTTGCACGCGAAGCCGATCCCGATGCCGAATTGTATTACAACGACTACAATATGGCGGCTGAAGGTAAAAGAAAAAGCGTTGTGGAGATGGTTAAAAGGTTGCAATCGCAAGGAATAAAAGTTGACGGAATCGGCATGCAAGGACACATGGGATTGGATTATCCTGATATATCGGAATTTGAAAAAAGCATTATTGCTTATTCCGAACTTGGCGCCAAGGTCATGGTTACCGAAATGGATATTACGGTTTTGCCTTTCCCGGCTTCGCACAGCGCGGAAGTTTCCTTGAGTTACGAATATCAGAAAGAGATGAATCCTTACGCCGAAGCTTTGCCGGATTCTATTTTGCATGTTTGGGAGAAAAAATATACGGATTATTTTCAACTTTTTCTGAAACATAAAGATAAAATAAGCCGGGTAACCCTATGGGGAATCAGCGATGCGAATTCATGGCGAAACGACTGGCCCATAACAGGACGGACAGATTATCCTCTCCTATTCGATAGAAATTATCAACCCAAACCGGTAGTAGAAAAGATTATTAACTTAAACAAAGAAAAAGCACAATGAAACAAATGAGATATTTAGTTCCGAATGATTATATGGCAGATCCTGCCGTGCATGTTTTTAACGAAAGATTGTACATTTATCCTTCGCACGATTGGGAAAGCGGTGTTGCCGAAAACGATAACGGCGATCATTTTAACATGAAAGATTATCATGTCTTCTCGACAGATGATGTTGAGAAGGGAGAAATCGTCGATCATGGAATTGTGTTGGAAGTAAAAGACATAGCTTGGGCAGGACGTCAATTGTGGGATTGTGATGTGGCCGAAAAGAACGGAAAGTATTATATGTATTTCCCTTTGAAAGACCAAAACGATATTTTTCGCATTGGAGTTGCAGTAAGCGACAAACCGGAAGGTCCTTTCATTCCTGAGGAAAATCCGATTAAAGGCAGTTACAGCATCGATCCATGCATTTGGAAGGATGAAGACGGAAATTACTACATGTATTTTGGTGGCATTTGGGGAGGACAATTGCAGCGCTATCGCAACAACAAAGCATTGGAATGCGCTCATCTACCCGAAGGGAAAGAGCTAGCTCTCTGTCCGAAAGTGGCAAAACTGAGCGGCGATATGTTGGAATTTGCCGAAGAAGCCCGCGATGTAATTATTCTCGACGAAAACGGAAAACCTTTTACGGCTGACGACGACAAACGCCGTTTCTTCGAAGCTTCATGGATGCATAAATATAATGGGAAATACTATTTCTCCTATTCGACGGGCGATACGCACTTGATTTGCTATGCCATTGGCGACAATCCATACGGACCTTTTACTTATCAAGGCGTAATTCTTACTCCTGTTATCGGTTGGACGACTCACCACGCCATCGCCGAATTTAAAGGGAAATGGTATTTGTTCCATCACGATTGTGTTCCTTCCGAAGGAAAAACATGGTTGAGAAGCTTGAAAGTAGTAGAATTGGAATATGATAAAGACGGAAAAATTATAACAATTAACGGTGGCGGAAGCTAAACAATGAAAAAGACCTTCAATCTATTATTTTGCACTTTAATTTTTAGTTTTCTCTCTGCTTATGCGGACGACAACAACGTGACTGCATCATTCGACTTCGAAGACGGAAGTCTCAACGATTGGACAATTCTCAATCAAGGAGATGGCATTCAGATTACTCAGGAGGATAAATATGCAGGGAGCTATTCTGCAAAACTCGTTGCAGGTACTTCAGCTACAGAATATTGGAGTTTGCAATTGGAAACACCACAAATAACAACTAAATCGTCTCATCTCTATCGCATTTCCTTTTGGGCAAAAGCTCTTGGTGGCGAGGGAATCATTCGCTTATCTACAGCCGCAGCCAATCAGTTGACAGACGAAAACAGCAATGCCGACAGACAGTATCTACCCGATTTGAATA
>DAIOHI010000475.1:0-2392 GCA_036744815.1 Paludibacteraceae bacterium | reverse complement strand
ATTGAATCCAACACGTTCGTAAATTGATGAAAATCAGTATAGCTTAGCAATATTGTCCATCGACAAATGAGTAAATAGAGAATGACAATAACGGTAATTGCCGAAAAAGTTTTAATAAAACTAACCTTTTCCCAAAAGCTAGCTCCCAATACAAAAAGCGATTGCAATAGAATGTAAAATGATAGTGCTACAACAAAAAAATGGAGGTTGTAAAATACATATCTGTAGGCTTTGTGATTTTTCTCAGAAGCAACAAGTTCGCTAAAATTAATCATTTTTACATCCAACGAAGAAAATTTAAGCGAAAAAAATCCGACACGAATTAAATCGACCAACCACACAATGGCAAAAAAGGCGATAATATAACCAATAGTAACAATCAGCCAGCGCGAAAGCACTTTTTCGAAATTCGATGCCGGATTTGTCAAGTACGAAATCCGTTTTGTTTTACTTCGCATTGGTTCCATTATGGTGGAAGCTGTCATAACTCCGAAACCCAAAAATAGAAAGATAAGCGCGATCAACAAATCTTTGTTTAACGAAAAAAGTGCATCGTCCATATTAAACCACGATGCTTTAATATTCCTTTCCATAGAAGTATATTCGTTGTAAGAAATAAAAAACAGCACAACCGCAATTACACCGAAAAGCGTTAGTAATTGTAGTAAATAGCGTTTCCAATTCTCCTGAAAATCTTTGGATAAAACCAATCCGAAGCGTTTTATATTAAATGTATTGTTCATAATTTTTGATTTTAAAAATTCAATTTCCTTTTTCCGTCTCGAACATAGCTTTTATCTTTTCTGGGTTGCTTAATGTTCCGTTAAATAATGTTTCGAGATTCAATGTACTTTCTGTCCCTTTCTGGTTAGGCAACATGGCACTGTAACCTTGCAATGAAGGCGAAAAATACAATGCCTCCTTCTCATCAATTTCCTTTACGCCCGTAGCAAAATAGAGTTTTTCGCAAATATCCATTGCCGAAGCATTCAGCAATGTTTCATTGTTTTCAAGAATAATGATGTGTTCAATTAGTTTTTCGACATCCTGCACCTGATGTGTCGAAATAATAATGCTTCGATCTTCCGCCATATTCGAAACGATAAATTTCTTAAACTGGCTTTTCCCCGGAATGTCAAGTCCGTTTGTCGGCTCATCCATAATAAGCAGAGAAGTGTTGGTGGCTAAAGCGAAACTCATGAAAACTTTTTTCTTTTGTCCCATCGATAGCGCGCCTAAGTTGATGTCTTTTACCGTGTCTAACTCAAAATGCTTTAAGTTTTCGGATAATTGTTCTTTGCTGAATTTCGGATAAAAAGGACTGTTTACCTTGATGTATTTTTTTAGCGAAATGCTTGGAAGTTCGAATTCTTCAGGGACGATAAAAATGTCCTGAAGTGTAGAAGGATGGCGTTTTGACGCATTTTCTCCCTTGAAAAAGATTTTTCCTTTTTGCGGTTGCAGTAAACCGGTTATCAGATAAAGCAAGGTAGATTTTCCTGCTCCGTTTTTCCCTAGAAGTCCGTAGATTTTTCCTTCGGGAATTTCCATCGAAAAATCGGAAAAAATTTTCTTTTTCTTGTACTTAAACGTAAGTTGCTCGATTTTAATCATAATAAGATTTTTATTGTTAGTTATTTTACTATAATAGTATAATAGTACAGCGCAAAGATAAAGAGATTTTTTAAACAAACAAAAAAATAGAAATTTTTTTATAAATATGAGTTTTTAGTGACTAGATTATATTGAATAAAAAAAGAAAATGATCGATTAACGGAGAAAGCAAATGGATTTTGGTCTAACAGAAGCATTGCTTTAGCTTTTTTTATTAATATTACTGTCACAATACCATATAATTATTAGTATTTTTGCGTTTCAGTTTTAGTCAATTAACGGCTGTTAGTATAAAGATGGAGCTTTATAAATTGTTTCTCGAACATCCGGTTGTTTCTACCGACAGCCGTAATTGTCCACCTGATTCCATGTTCTTTGCGCTGAAAGGTGCGAATTTCAATGGAAATGCTTATGCACACATAGCGCTTGAAAGCGGTTGTGCTTATGCTGTTGTGGACGAAGCGGAATATGTTCGTGACGAACGTTACATTCTTGTGGACGATGTGTTGGAAAGTCTTCAAAAATTGGCTTCTTATCACCGGAAGCAATTGAAAACTAAGCTTATCGGCATTACCGGAACTAATGGAAAGACTACGACAAAAGAATTGATGGCAGCGGTGTTGAGTCGCAAATATCGAACACTTTATACGGAAGGAAATCTGAATAATCATATCGGTGTGCCGCTCACTTTATTGAAGTTGACAGCAGAACACGAAATAGGCGTTATTGAAATGGGAGCCAATCATCCCGGCGAAATTCGAGAATTGGCAGCGATTGC
>DAIOHI010000474.1:0-2406 GCA_036744815.1 Paludibacteraceae bacterium | reverse complement strand
AAACTCTTGTTTCTATTCTTAGGCTGTGCCATGTCCGTTGGGATATATGCACAGATGGGATATATGCACAGAGTGTTGCACGACAAGGAAAGGTTACTTCCGGTGCAAACGGAGAACCTCTAATCGGGGTTGGGGTTGTAATTAAAGGAAGCCAATCGGGAACTATGACCGATATCAACGGAGCTTTCTCTCTTAGCGCCACTCCAAACGATGTTCTTGTTTTCTCCTTTATTGGTTACGAAACCAAAGAAGTCCTTGTAGGAGACAAAACAACTATTCAAGTTACTTTAGAAGAAAAAGATTAATTCATTGACGAAGTGGTCGTAATTGGTTACGGTGTTCAGAAAAAAAGCGTAGTAACAGCGGCAATTAGCCGTGTGACGGACGAAGAATTGAATACCGTTCGACCATCACGTGTGGAAGACGCTCTTAAGGGAAAAATCTCGGGCGTTCAAATTACACAAAGTTCCGGGCAGCCGGGTTCTGATTCGAAGGTACGGATACGTGGTATTGGCACAGTAAATAATAGCGATCCGTTATATATTGTAGATGGTATGCAAGTGGGAGGAGGTATTGACTACTTAAATCCTATTGATATCCAGTCGATAGAAATCTTGAAAGATGCCGCATCCGCAGCTATTTATGGAACTCGTGGAGCAAATGGAGTTGTCCTTGTTACTACGAAAGGAGGCGGAGGCATTGGTGGAACTTCCAAAACTGTAGTAAATTACGATTTCAATTATGGATGGCAAAATCCATGGAAATTAAAATCCATTTTAAATGCTACAGAATATATGGTTCTTATGAACGAAGCTCAGATTAACGATGGAAACACTCCTCGTTATTCCACCGCTGAAGTCGCTGCTGCCGGACAAGGAACCAACTGGCAAAAAGAAACCTTCAATTTCAATGCTCCGGTACAAAATCATCAAGTAAGTGTCAACGGAGGTAATCAAAATGCGCAATACTTTCTTTCTTTTGGTTATTTCAGCCAAGACGGTATTGTCGGTGGAAATTATGGAAAATCAAATTTCGACCGTTATAGCGTCCGTTCCAATTCTACCTACAAAGTATTCGAAACAAAAGATCGTAGTTTTTTGAATCAAGTAAAAGTCGGTGTCAATGTCGGCTATTCGAGAACAAAAAGCACGGGAATTGAAACAAATTCCGAATACGGATCTATTTTGGGAAGTGCTTTGGCATTCAATCCGACAGTGCCGGTATATGCAGACGAAGCTACTTCGGAACAAATTTTAGGACAATATCCTCACGCCGTAACGGATAAGGATGGAAATGTCTATTCGATTCCTCCTTCCGGATTTCAAGAAATAGCCAATCCTGTTGCCATGTTAAATCAGCCTCGTTCGGAAGCAGGAAATTCAGACAAAATAGTTGGAACTTTCTGGGGAGAAATAGACATACTTCCTTCTTTAAAATTCAGATCGAGCTACGGGATTGATCTGGCTTTCTGGGGAAATGATGGATATCAGTTTCCTCATTTCCTTGCCACTCAAGGAAAAAATGTTACACAAAGTTCCGTTTGGAGCGAAATGAATCGTGGTTACAAGTGGCAGGTCGAAAACTACTTTACATGGAATGAAACTTTTGCCGATGTACATAATATTACCGCAGTTTTAGGGCAGTCGGCTTCGAAATACACTTCACGTCAATTAGGAGGCAGCGATTACGATTTACTCGAAACAGATCCGAATAAAGCAAATATTAATTCAGCTATTGCCGACCGAGATGATGAACGCGTTTATGGTGGAACCAGAGCAATCAACTTTGAGACTTTAGCATCTTACTTCGGTCGTATCGACTATAATTACGACGAACGTTATATGATTCAATTAACTCTACGTCAGGATGGTTCTTCGAAATTTGGACCTAAACACAAATGGGCAACTTTCCCTGCCGTGTCAGTTGGTTATAATGTGCTGAATGAGCCGTTTTTATACGACAATCGTCCTATATGGCTCGATGCCTTTAAATTGCGTTTCTCGTGGGGACGAAACGGAAACGATAACATAGGAAACCTACGCTATACTTCTTTGATGGATGGAGGACAAAATTACTATTTTGGCGGTGGTTATAGTGTTGCCAGCGAATCGAAAACTGGAATAATGCAATACGGAACATCGCCTGCAGCTCTTTCCAATCCTTATGTTGGTTGGGAAGAATCAGAGCAAATCGACATTGGTTTCGACGCTCTTTTCTTCGGCAGCTCTCTCACATTCGGTTTCGATTTCTTTGACAAGACAACCATCGGGATGTTGATGGATCAGCCCATTCCGTCTTATGTAGGTCAAAGTGCTCCTATTGGTAATGTTGGTACGATGTCGAACAAAGGTGTTGAATTTGAAATAGGATGGAAACAGACTGTTGGTAAATTTCACTACAGTGTAT
>DAIOHI010000473.1:0-2412 GCA_036744815.1 Paludibacteraceae bacterium | reverse complement strand
CGCCTAAATACATACTCGACACGATGACTTGTGTACGGACAGAATTGTTGAAGCAACATAATGTGAAAGACAGTCTCACGCTGACTGCAAAGCTGGAGCCGGTGAAACTGCTGCGCTTTTCGACTGACGAAGTAAAAATCAGTATCTTTTCGGAGAAATTTACCGAGAAAACCATAAAAGTACCCATATCATTTATCAATTGCCCGAGCAATCTGGTTATTCGCACATTCCCTACTGCGGTGAACGTTAAATTCAATGTCGGAATGAGTCGCTTTAACGATACGGAAAACATCAAGGTTGTGCTGGATTACAAAGATATAACTAAGGAATCCATCAAGCAGAAACCCAAAGTTATTACGACCAATTCCTATATTTCAAATATTCAAATATCGCCCGAAGAAGTAGAATTTGTTTTAGAAGAAAAATAGAAAATAGTTTGCAGTTTATAGCTCAGAGTTTATCGTGTTTTGAACACTGATGTTAGAAAGCTCTGTTCTTTATTTTCTGTAAACTGTAAACTGTAAACTGCAAACTATAAACTATAAACTATAAACTAATACTTAATATGTTACAAAGAATACAATCCATTTATTTACTGCTTATCGTAATTCTTTCCGGTATTAATTTCTATTCTCCAATAGCGACTCTTAGTGCCGAAAGTATTGATTATATAGTTAGTTACAAAGGTATTTATTCGCTCAGTGCTGCCGAAGGGCAAATTTTTCAATCGGCAGTTTGGGGAATAACCGTTTTTGCGTCTTTAATTCCTATCATTGCTCTTATTACTGTTTTCTTGTTTAAAAAAAGGAAGCTGCAAATTCGCCTGACTTATGTTAATATCGGCTGTATTCTGATGTATTACGCTTCGGTGTTGGCTTACCTATATACGGCAGTAGAGCGTTATGGCGCGGATTGGAGCTTAAAATACAATGTTATTCTCCATGCTGTGAATCTTATACTCTGCTTCTTGGCTATTTCGGCAATTAAGAAAGATGAAGCTTTGGTTCGCTCGCACGAAAGGCTGCGTTAAGCAGTTGCCAATTACTTAGAATAACAAATGCAACTCTACGTCTCTCTTTTGCGAGGAATTAATGTAAGCGGGAAAAATCCGATAAAGATGTCCGCCCTTCGCGACAGCTATGCAAAATTAGGTTTTACTAACATCGAAACCTATCTGCAAAGCGGTAATGTGATTTTTTCAGCCCAAGATATTTCCGAATCCGACTTAGAGTTATTGATCCATAAACAAATTCAGCTTGATTTTGCTTTCGATATTCCTATCCTTGTCCTTAGGCTTGATAAATTGAAGCGCATAATCGCCAACAATCCTCTTGCACAGGACGAAAGCAAAGATTCTTCTTTTTTGCATGTGACTTTTCTCGCTTCGAAGCCGGAACAATACGATAAGGCAAAAATAGAGAGAAAGAAAGCGGAAGGCGAAGAAATCGCTTTTGCGGAAGATGCCGTTTACCTATACTGCCCACAAGGATACGGACGCACAAAGCTGACAAATACTTACATCGAATCAGCGACAAAAATAAAAGCCACAACCAGAAATTGGGCAACAACTCAGGCTGTTTGCAGCCACGCTCTTCGAATAGCAAAAGCATAATACGGTGATAGTTTGAAAAGGGCAGTAATGTAATTGGTTTGAATGACCTGTTATCAAAGTTTCGTTTAAGGATTTATTAAGTTTAGCCCTAAAAGGGCATTATCAAGTAGCATCGGGCAACGCCCGATGAGAGTCAACAACAGAAGCAAAGCCCTAAGGGGGCGTAATCGTATTGATTTCGGGCTTACAGCCCTCCATGTTATTCGATATAGCTCGTAGGGCTTTGCCCCACGCTATTGATTTAAGCCCTTCAGGCTTTTCTTAAACTGAATTCTGATTAATATGACAGCGGAAAATAAAATAAAGTATTTCGAAAATCGAGAAGATTGGAGAAAGTGGCTTACAGATAATTTTGAAATGGCAGACGAAATTTGGTTTGTATTTCCTCAGAAATCGT
The DNA here is from genome assembly GCA_036744815.1 of Paludibacteraceae bacterium. Classification (GTDB taxonomy): domain Bacteria; phylum Bacteroidota; class Bacteroidia; order Bacteroidales; family Paludibacteraceae; genus H1. Next base: position 403 of record DAIOHI010000473.1, on the reverse strand, counting down.
CAGGCAAAAAAAGCATTTTATACAACGACGCGGTTGAGGAAGCCCTTTGTTTCGATTGGATTGACAGCCGGATAAAATCACTTGACAAAGAACATAAAATTCAGCGTTTCACTCCCCGAAATCCTAAAAGCACTTACTCGCAAGCCAACAAAGAAAGGCTTAAATGGCTATTGGAGAATAAAATGATACATCCAAAGATTGAGGATAGAATACAAAAGGTGTTGTCTGAAGTCTTTATTTTTCCAAATGGTATAATTGAAAAACTAAAAGAAGATAAAAGGCTATGGGAAAACTATCAACATTTTTCCGACGCCTATAAGCGCATCCGAATTGCATATATTGAAGCAGCGAGAAAACGACCGGAAGAATTTGAAAAACGCTTAAAGCATTTTATCTCTAAAAC
>DAIOHI010000472.1:0-2413 GCA_036744815.1 Paludibacteraceae bacterium | reverse complement strand
CTTTACTTAAAGGAGGATTAATAGGGAAACGTTCCGATGCTTTTGCCATTTCTTCGTCGCTAACTGATTGGGCGGCAATGTCACGCAAGGTGTCAATCCAATTGTATCCAACGCCGTCGGAAAACTGCTCTTTCTGGCGCCATACAACGCTTTGAGGAAGATAATCTTCAAAAGCCTTACGAAGTATCCATTTTTCCATTTTCCCGTTACCAGCCATTTTATCTTTCGGATTGAGGCGCATAGCGACATCCAAAAACTCTTTATCCAAGAAAGGTACACGCCCTTCGACACCCCAAGCTGCTAACGATTTGTTAGCCCGTAAACAATCATATTGATGCAACTTGCTCAATTTACGAACGGTTTCTTTATGAAATTCTTCGGCGTTAGGAGCTTTGTGGAAGTAGAGATAACCTCCAAAAACTTCGTCGGCTCCTTCGCCGGAAAGCACCATTTTTACGCCCATTGATTTAATATATCGAGCCAATAAATACATCGGTGTGCTAGCGCGAATAGTTGTTACATCGTAAGTTTCTACATGATAAATTACATCGCGGATGGCATCCAAACCCTCCTGAATGGTGTAATGTATTTCGTGATGAACGCTTCCTATGTAGTCGGCAACTTTGCGGGCGGCGGCTAAGTCGGGCGATCCATCCAAGCCGATAGCGAAAGAATGCAGTTGGGGCCACCAAGCATCTTTTGTGTTGCCGGATTCAACCCGTTTAGCAGCGTATTTTTTCGCTATTGCAGAGATTATAGACGAATCTAAACCTCCTGAAAGCAACACTCCATAAGGCACATCGGTCATCAGTTGACGCTCAACTGCGTTTTCCAAAGCCACACGCAATTCGTCAATGCTCGAAGGATTATCTTTCACTTCTTCGTAATTTTCCCAATCGCGCTTGTACCACTTTTTAGCTTCGCCATCAGGGCTGTAATAATACTGTCCGGGCAGGAATTCTTCTATCTTGGAACAATGCCCTTCCAATGCTTTCAGTTCGGATGCTACGTAATAAGTCCCGTCCTCGTCCCAAGCTTGGTAGAGCGGAATAATGCCAATATGGTCGCGACCAATCATGAAAATATCCTTTTCGATATCGTATAAGGCAAAAGCGAATATTCCACTCAGATCTTCCATGAAATCGGCGCCTTTGTCGCGATAGAGCGCCAAGATGACTTCACAATCGGACTTTGTGAGAAATTCGTATTTGCCTTCGTAGCGTTTACGAATAGCTTGATGGTTGTATATTTCACCGTTAACGGCAAGAACTAATTTTCCGTCTTTACTGAAAAGAGGCTGCTTTCCCGATTCAGGATCGACAATCGAAAGGCGTTCGTGAGCTAAAATAGCTTTGTCGCTCGAAAAGATGCCCGACCAATCCGGACCTCTGTGACGTACACATTTGGACATTTCCAACACCTGCGGACGCAAGGATTCCGACTTTCTCTTTAGATCAAATGCACAAACAATTCCACACATAACTTCATCTACTATTTTGTGATTTACAATTTACTATTTATCTCTTTTTTACTATTGAACATAATGGTGAAATAGTAAATGATTAAATGGTCAGTGATTTATGAATATCTTCCGCAACTTTCCGTCCTGAAGCGATGGCACGGACAACCAAGCTGGCTCCCATAGCGGCATCGCCTGTGGCGAATACTTTTGCTACCGAACTTAAGCTTTCTTTATCGGTAGCTACATTGCCGCGCGCGTCGAAATTTACGCCGAGTTCGGCAAGTAAACCTTCGTGAACGGGATGTACGAAACCTAATGCCAAGAAGACCAGATCGGCTTTTATTACATCTTTTTTACCTGTTGCTGTCATGGTCATACGTCCGTTCTCGTTTTTCCATTCCACTTCCTCAACGTGTACTTCGGTCAGTTTGCCGTTTTCACCCACAAAGGCGGAAGTATTCAAACACCAACGACGTTCGCAACCTTCTTCGTGCGACGAGGAAGTTTTCAATATCGTCGGATATTGGGGCCAAGGCGTTGCGGGGTTTTTACCAACGGGCGGTTTCGGCATGATTTCTATCTGCGTTACTTTTAGCGCACCCTGGCGAATGGCAGTTCCTACGCAATCAGATCCGGTGTCGCCGCCACCGATAACAAGCACATGTTTGTCCTTTGCCGAAATGACTTTCTTTTCGGGAACAGTTTCGCCCATAATCAATTGATTCTGCATGCTCAAGTATTCCATTGCAAAATGGATTCCCTTTAGCTTACGTCCTTGCGGATTGATATCGCGAGGATGCTCCGCGCCAACAGCGAGGCAAACGGCATCGAAGCTTTTCAGTAGCTCTTTACCTGAAATATCTTTTCCTACTTCGGTGTTGGTTTTGAAAATGATGCCTTCTTCTTCCAATAGGTTTACACGGCGATCGACTACGTTCTTATTCAGTTTGA
>DAIOHI010000471.1:0-2415 GCA_036744815.1 Paludibacteraceae bacterium | reverse complement strand
CAGAAACAACATCACCATTATCGTCAATCACACTGCCTTGCAACGTATTTACGGATAAAGCAGTCAACACATCGCTGCCTAAACTAGTGTTATCATTTATCTGATCGGTTACAACAGTATAGCGAGTCGGATATTTCAACTTCAACGCCGGATTCCCAATTAAGATATAAGATAATTTATTGGAATCACTTTTCAACGAATTCTTAGCACGTCTCAGCATCTCTCCGATACTTAAATAATTACCATTTTCTTTTTCTATAATATACTTATTGAATTCCTTATTTAAAGAAAAATTATTATCAGAATACACTACGCGTGAAGCTGAAACAACTCCAATAGAACCTCCTACGGGATTCAAAAGCATTTTCTCTCCGGAAGAAACATCTCCATCATCGAAAAGAATAAAACTACATGTTGCAGCAAAGCAAAGGGGCCAATACTGATTCGAAAGTTTGGATATATCAGATGCCGTCAAAATTTGCTCACCCGTCCAACCATTCGGACCGGCATGTCCGACGAAATTCAAATAAAACATTCCTGAACGGAATAAGTTTTGAAGTCTATCTTTAGCCAAAGGATATTTATCACCACTTGCTGTTTTCTGCTGTGTATAAGCATCTAAATAAATTTTATTTATTTGATAATTTTTATTTGCATCAGAAATACGTCGTGCAAGGACATCGGCTTGGTCCATGTGTTTATATTTATCACCATCATCACCAACAAAACAAATTTGATTCTTCCAAGCTCCTTTATTTGTATTCTTCAAATATGCGATATTTTTATTAACGACATCTTCTGCTTCTTGTTTCGTGATTGTGGTAAAACGTCCTACACCAAAAGCCATTTCCTTGTTTTTAAGATTTGTTTCACTTTCATTTTTCATATAAGCGTAAAAATCATCCGTAACATAGGAATCAATTTGATGTGTAAGATTTTCGCCTTGCACAGTCAGGATCAAATTTGTATTTTTTGTCGCATCAAAAAGTCCTCTATTATCGTATGATCCCTTACCAAACAAAAGTAAACTTTGCGGATATGTTCCCAAAGAAGCGGCTCTATCGTAAAACATCTTCATTATCCATCTATAAGCCGAAGCATCGGGTGTCCCCGATGAAAACTCATTATAAACTTGTTCGGTAGTTACAACCTCAACCAGCATCTTATCATATTCCCTATGAGCATTGGCTAAATTATTCGCCTCATCCAAAAATCTGGGGTGAGTTATGATTAACATATCTACTTGTGGAAGTCCATGAAGATTCTGATTGGCAATTTCTCCTACTACAGTAGGTTTTGGATAAGTTGCAGTAGGATTTATCGCAATATATTCTTTTAACGAAGTATTTGACGAATAAAATGTCTGCGTTTGTCCGGTTTTATTAACCGCTACTCGTTGAATATTTTGCTGATCGCTGATATCCCATATTTGTATGTTATCCGAAGCTCCACTCAAGCTGTAAAGATTATATGTATTCGTTCCCAAGTTATCAATATTCCTAAAAGGCATAGCATCTCCGGACATTATCAATTGTCTCCGGGCATTTACCTCTAAATAGTTCAGATATCCGGTTCCGGTGCCACTCGTTTTATTGTATTTTAAATTAAAACTCAGATTTCCAGTCGGGGTGTAAGTAAAATATTCTTCCTTTGTATTGCCTTTACTGTACTCATTTGACAATTGCGTAATTGTCATTGTATTTTGCTGTGTAGTATTATTCAGTTTCAGCGTAAAATATGAACTGACTTTCGAAGCTGCAGCCGCAGACAAACGAACCTGAACCGAATTATCCGATAAAACTAAATTAGGAAAATTAAACGAAAAATCATAAGCCAGCGTAGCATCAAAAATTTCGCCAAAGAAATCTCTTCCCGAATGTATGATCACCCTTTGCTCTTTCTCATGAACTTGGTAATCGGTAAATTCACTAACATTATAAACAGTTGAACCTCCCGGATTAACGGCTGCACCTTCCGTTATGCGTTTACCAACTCCGGTACCTGAAGTAATGAAATAATATCCATATTGAGAGTAAGTATTCAATAGGTGCTTAAATTTCTTTTGAGATGTATCGTAGTACCATTTATTAATACCTTGTGCATAAAAAAGAACATAACTTCCTGAATCCCAAATAGCGACTTCAGGCAAATCATCAATTTTAGGCTGAGTAAAATCCCGTGACAATTCCGCACCACCATAGCCAAATATGCGAATATTTTCAGGCGAAGAAAATCCCATTCCTTTCAAATCATCGTATGTTAATTTGTAAATTCCGCTGTTTTCTATGCGAATCTTCACAAACTTCCCCTGACTTAACACCGAAGATTCTTCATAAGTATGTGTTATGGAAGAAGCTGCGCGATGAATTGTCTCATCTTTCTCTATCGAAAGATCAAATGAAATTAATTTGAGAA
>DAIOHI010000470.1:0-2420 GCA_036744815.1 Paludibacteraceae bacterium | reverse complement strand
GGTTGTAAATCGAGCTTTTTTCGTAGTCGATAACGGCTATTTTCTACTGCACGAACAGATAAATTCATTAAAGCCGCAATGTCTTTTGTGTCCATATTAAGTTTTAGGCAAGCGCAAAGTCGCAAATCGCTATTGGTCAACTCGGGGTAACTGTGTTTCATCTTTTTGAAGAAACCTGTATGTTTCTCTTCAAATTTTATCAGAAACATCTTCCAGTCTTCTTCCGTATTCAGATTATTGTTGAGCAACACATTGATTCTTCGGTATAGTTCAACCATTTGACTACTTTTATTACGTTCGTAGAAATCGTCAATTATACTTTTCAGCCTGAATATAAGCTCGTTCTTCTGAATAAAAAAGGATGCTTGAGTCATCAGTTCGGAGTTTTTCTGATCCACTTTCAGCTGCAACTGTTCATTTTTAATCTTCAATCGTTTCGATTCCAGTTCTTTTTCGCGCTTTCGCATCAATTTGTTATAACGACGACGAACCAGCCACCAAATCAAATAAATAACGAAGATTACAAGAAAGACATAAGTCAGATAAGCCCAACTGCTCTGATACCAAGGCGGAAGTATTTCGAAAGAATATTCCAATACTTCGGAGCTTTGACCTAAGTTGTCGACACATTTTACTTGGAAAACATATTCGCCTTTCGGCAATCGCGCATACTGAACATGATTGCTCTTTACAGGTTCCGACCATTCTTCGTACAAGCCTTTAAGCCGATATTGGATGTATGAGTTTTTCGCAAAAACGTGTTGCGCCGAAAACTTAAAGTCAACAGTATTGTGAGAATAGCGCATCGAACGCCCTTTTTCCGCTACAATAAAGGCTGTATCCTTTCCTCCGATAGTAGTAAATTCGACGCTGCTGAGATAGGGCTTTTCCAGTTTAGCTTGTTTAGTTTCATGAATATTTCGATTGTTGTAAAGCAAAAAACCGTTATCCAAACAAACAAGATTCAAAGAATCATTCAATATCGAAACATTCTCGTAAGCATTGACTAAAGACAAATTGTTTGCCGAAATATTGTAGGCATCCAAAACAAAAGCTTCGTATCCATCGTAGGAAAAGCGGAAAATAGAAGTTGAACTCAACGCCCAATACAAATTATTTTTTATCGCTACAACCTGCTTGACTCCCTGTATATTTTCAAAACAACGATTTAATGTTTCGTCGGATACCATTTCGTCATTAATATCATCATAGGTATAAAAACGCCCGTTTCCTAACAACACAATCCGACCGCCGACCTTGAATATCTTCAAATCGAAAGGCAATGCGTCATTAATTCCTCCGTAGGTTTTTATATGATAAAGAGAATCGAAGCGGGAATTGATCCGGCAACGATAAACTCCTTTATTTGCATGTTCGAGCCATATATTTCCTAAGTGATCTATTTCTGTTTTAGCAATCGGCTCGTCAATTTGCAATGGATGCGTCTCTTTTCCCGTATTTTTATTTATAATTCTCAAACCCGAATAAGTGGACATTACCAACACTTTTGTGTTGTTTATCGTATATTCTGCTGAATGAGTAGCACCTACATGCAAAACACTTCGAACTGTAGAATTCGAGGTAATTTCCATCACCCCACGGTTATGATTGCAATACAGTTTGTTGTCAATGACATCAAAACTCCAAACCTGTCCCTGCGTGCCATTGATAAGACGCATGTTATCAACGCCATCCGACTTAGCTAAATCCGATTCGGAAATATAGTAAACTCCTTGATTCGTCCCCAAAAACAGACTCTTATTCCACAAAACTGCATCGTAAATACTGCTTATTCCTCCTTTCGACGCATTGAAATAACTCATATTGTTCAATTTCTGAACATAAGAAATACCTCTGTCTAATCCCGCCCAGATATTGCTCAAATCATCTTCGAAAAGAGAAAGCACTGTATTATCCTGCAATATATTGTCCGTATTCAAATGATCGACAATCCGTCCCGAAGTGTCCACTACATAGATTCCATCCAATATCGTACCGAGATAATAATAACCATCTTTGCCGAGAATAGCGCAATTAAGTTCCTTCTGTTTCATGATGGCGGAAAGCTTCGAATCCCATTCACGAAACGATTCTCCGTCGTATATATAAAGTCCATTGATGGCTGTCCCTATCAGATAAGCCTTGTTTCCAAAAGGAAGAATAACGCGCACATCCGTATTATTGAAAACATGGCTGTTCTTAATGAGATTCAGTTTGCCGGATTCCATCCGATAAAGCTGCCCGCGCATCTCTTGCACCATAAATTCATCACGCACCTTCGTCAAAAACAGGAAAAGCTTATCCGAATCTATTTTCTTAACATCCTTATAGTCGTAACAATATATTCCGTTAAAGGATTGGAAATAAACCAAACTATCACGAATCCATATCTTCCAAAAATCATCGTTTTTAAAAGATTC
>DAIOHI010000469.1:0-2424 GCA_036744815.1 Paludibacteraceae bacterium | reverse complement strand
ACGTAATCGCTAAAAGCGCGATAACCGTCAATGTTGCCGATGCAGACAAGGAACGCGACGTTGTGAACCGTGGATTTATTGACGCTGTGCGGGCGGCAAGCAAGCACTTCAATCCTGAGAAAAGTGAGGCGGCACGTCGTCTTTGTGTCGTGTTGGATTACTACGGAAATGTAAACGCCAAAACTTACGACGCGCAAACTGCCGCCGTAAACGACCTGCTCGACGAGCTGGCGCAACCGAGCAATGCCGCCGATGTGGCTGCGCTCGGACTGACGGATTGGGCTACCGAAATACGGGCAAAAAACGATGCTTTTGTAGAAATAATGAAGGCACGCTATAGCGAAACATCGGGCAAAACTGATCTGCGTATGCTGCCTGTTCGAGCAGAAATAGACAAAGCCTTCCGTGGCATCCTTGATATGCTCGACGCGCTGAAGCGAAATACGAAGCTTTCGTGCGCGAACTCAATGCCCGTATCGACCGCTACAACCTGATTATGGCGCAGCAAAAAGGCAAACGCAGCGCGAAGAAATAGCATAATACACCTAAAAGGGATATCGTAGAGACGTCATATATGACGTCTCTACAAAAATTATTATGATAAAATACAGGAAATGAGAATCACTCTATTTATACCAATTACTATCCTTTGCTTTATATCATGTAGCACCACTACTTCCACTAAAAATGAAAGCACTAGTAAAGTGATTGATAAAGTCGATCGAAAAGAGATTGTATCTGAACCAGCTGATTCACTTGAATTTGTTGATTTTTGGAAGATGTTTCAAAAATCGCTTGTGGAAAAAGACACCTCTTCATTACTGTTAATGGTTAGCGACACTTTAGATATAAATCATCCAAGTTTAGGTTTTGGATATTTTACTAAATCCTATTTTATTGAAAAGATTGATATATTGCTTTCATTGCCCTATTTCTTTATTTTAAATCAATACGACATCGAAAAAAATCTGTATTTCATTACTACCATCGACTCAAAAAGGTATTCGGTAAGCACTTATTTTGATATTGATGAAAACTGGGGACTATTTTCTTATAAGGATGTAACTTTTGTTTTTTGGGGATATCAAGATTTAGAATCATCTAGTTCAGCAAAAACAGTATTTGGTTTTGTAAAAACAGGCAATAAGATAAAAATGTGCTGTGTTGGATATTATGCAATGTCTGTATCTGCAGGATAACTATAGGCTCTATGAACATCTTTAAGACGGATTTGATAATCAACCACCTCGATCTCATTCTCTCATTAACACATTAGCACATTGCCATATTCTCACATACGCTCATTCTCACATTGATATTCGCATTATTTGCCTAACAATATCAATTTTATTATTTTTGTGTTCTGTAATAATAATAATGAAGAAAAAGAATAACAACTTCTGGCGTTTCGTCCAAAAAATGCGCTTTAAATATCGGGTTTCCGTGCTGAACGAAAACACCCTTATTGAGTCCTGGCACGTTCGTTTATCCCGCTTCAGCGTTATTCTTTATACTTTCTTTTTTACCGTTATTACTTTTCTACTGCTCACCATTTTGATTCTAAAAACACCTTTGCGACATTATCTGCCCGGATACGAAGATTCCGGCAACCGAATGGAAATCATAAGAGAATCGATGCGCACCGACTCATTGATGGATCAAATGGCATTGCAAGCGGAATACTTGGATATGGTAAAAAAAGTTATCGCGGGAGAAATTAAGGCTGACGTTATTCTTTCGCCCGACTCGCTGGAGCTAGTAAAAAAAATGACCGCTATTACCAGCAAATCAAAGGCGGAGGAAGCTTTTTCTAAAAACTTCGAAGAAGAAGAAAAGTATAACCTCATGATTATGGGTACGGATTCGAAGTTGAACGAAGATTCATACGTTTTTTTTCGCCCTAACCGCGGTACGATTTCATCCAAATTCAACTTACAGCAACAGCTGTTTGGAATACAAATGGCAACTACAGCGAATGAAAATATACTGAGCGTATTGTCGGGTAATGTGATTTATGCCGCTTATACACTCGAATCGAAATGGGTTATTATCATTCAGCATGCCAACAACTACATATCGGTTTATAAAAACAACAATCAAGTGCTGAAGAAAGTAGGCGAAACAGTGAAAGCCGGCGAAACAATTGCTATCGGACCCGATGTTACCAACAATAAATCGGAACAATTTTACTTCGAACTTTGGCGGGATGGTCATGTTGTCAACCCCGAAGAATACATTATTTTTTAATTCTCCCTCAGTTTAAAACACAACATGACGGAAAACAAAAAGAGAATAGCCATTTTAGGTTCTACCGGCTCTATCGGCACACAAGCCTTGCAAGTAATCTCGGAAAATGAATCTTTATTCGAAGCCTACGCTCTTACGGCAAACAACAATGTAGATTTACTGATACGCCAAGCTCGC
>DAIOHI010000468.1:0-2425 GCA_036744815.1 Paludibacteraceae bacterium | reverse complement strand
GCGGACGAATTATTGGCGATTATCGTCGTGTGGCATTGTATGGTGTCGATCGATTGCTCAAAGAACGTGAAAAACGTTTTCAGGATTGTGATCCGATTGTGATGACCGACGAACTTATTCGCCTGCGCGAAGAACTGAGCGACCAAATCAAAGCATTAAAGGCTCTGAAACGCATGGCTGCCGCTTACGGATTCGATATTTCTCTTCCGGCTAAAAATGCTCAAGAAGCTATTCAATGGACTTATTTCGGATATTTAGCCGCTATAAAAGACCAGAATGGAGCTGCCATGAGTCTTGGACGGGTCTCCACATTCTTGGATATTTACATCGAACGCGATCTGAAAAATGGCATCATTAGCGAACAAGAAGCTCAGGAATTGATGGATCATTTTGTGATGAAGCTGCGTATTGTGCGTTTCCTTCGCACTCCCGAATACGACGAACTTTTCTCGGGCGATCCTGTTTGGGTTACCGAGTCCTTGGGCGGAATGACGAACAGAGGAAGATCTTTCGTTACGAAAAACAGTTTCCGGATGCTGCACACGCTTTACAATCTCGGACCTGCTCCCGAACCCAATCTGACCATTCTTTGGAGTGATAGACTACCCGAAGGCTGGAAGAAATATTGTTGCAAGGTTTCCATCGACACCTCATCTCTGCAATACGAAAACGACGATATTATGCGTCCGCAATTGGGCGAAGACTACGGAATTGCCTGCTGCGTTTCGCCGATGAAGATCGGACATCAAATGCAGTTTTTCGGTGCACGTGCCAATCTGCCCAAAGCATTGCTTTATACTATTAACGGCGGTAAGGACGAGCAAACGAAGGCACAAGTGCTTCCGAAGCATTGGGTGGAAAAGGTAGAAGGAGATTATCTTGATTTTGAAGAAGTTTGGGAGAAATTCGACCACACGTTGGATTGGGTTGCCGAAACTTATGTGAAAGCTTTAAATATTATCCATTACATGCATGATAAATATTCTTACGAAGCTTTGGAAATGGCTTTACACGAAGTTGATATCGTGCGCACACAAGCATTTGGAATTTCCGGTTTGTCGATCCTTGCCGACTCTTTTGCCGCTATGAAATACGGAAAGGTACGCATCATACGCGATTCCGACGGCGACGCGGTGGATTATGAAGTGGAAAAAGAATACGTGCCTTTTGGAAACAACGACGACCGAACCGACGAAATAGCGGTAGATATCGTGGAGCGCTTTATGAACAAGATACGAAAACGTAAAATGTATAAAGACGCCATCCCGACTCAATCGGTATTAACCATTACTTCGAATGTTGTTTATGGTAAAAAGACAGGAAACACGCCGGATGGACGCCGCTCGGGCACACCTTTTGCTCCGGGAGCAAATCCGATGCACGGACGCGATACAAGAGGAGCTGTTGCTTCGCTTTCGTCGGTAGCAAAGTTGCCTTTCGAACATGCAAACGACGGAATTTCTTATACATTTGCCATCACTCCAAGCACTTTGGGTAAGAACAAAGACGAAGAAATAACGAACTTAATGGGCTTGATGGATGGATATTTCCTTCAATCAGGACATCACTTGAACGTGAATGTATTCGATCGTAATCTGCTGATTGACGCTATGGAGCATCCCGAAAAATATCCGCAGCTAACAATTCGCGTATCGGGTTATGCCGTTAATTTTGTCAAACTGACGAAAGAGCAACAAATGGATGTAATCAACCGAACGATTACGACAACATTCTAAATACTCAATGAACAAGCTCAATAAATATCAGACTCTTATTATATTGTTTGCTATTGTATTGGGCTTGCTCATTGGAAAAAACGATTTCATTGCCCGAAAAGCAGGAGAAGCCATCCTTCCTTTTTTGGCTGTGATGCTGTTCGCTTCTTTCCTCGAAATATCATTGAAAGAAGTAAAATCGTCCTTCCGGAATCTTAAATTCACAGCAACGAGCTTAGTCATCAACTTCGTCCTTACGCCGCTATTGGCTTACCTCTTAGGATCTATATTTCTTCCCCAGCAGCAAGCATTATGGATTGGCTTCGTCATGTTGATGGTAACGCCATGCACCGATTGGTATTTAGTTTTTACGGGCATTGCCAAAGGAAACATCGCCCTATCGACATCCATATTGCCAATCAATCTGATTTTACAAATAATACTACTTCCTGTATATTTGTGGATGTTTTTTGGACGTTCGGGAAGTCTCGATATTCCATTATTAGCCAAAAGTATTTTATGGGTACTGATACTGCCTTTAGTATTGGCATTTGTACTGAAAATGCTGAATAAGCACAAGATTTTAAAAGAAGAAGGCATTAAAATAGAAAAAAACTTCGGTCAGACTCAGCTATTATTTCTTGCATTAGCCATCATGGCGATGTTCGCTTCAGAAGGTCAGGCATTGACAAGCAATCTTCAGATTATCT
>DAIOHI010000467.1:720-2427 GCA_036744815.1 Paludibacteraceae bacterium | reverse complement strand
AATAATATAAAAACGCAGTTTAATAATACTGCATTAATTCCTGTTGCATTGTTTTCGCTTTTGTCTGGTGCATTTGTTGAAATGTATTCGGTATGTGTACTGCCAGCTCTTTTTATTTGGCTATGGCATAATAAGATCCGACCAAATAAATTTATAATAACATCCTTTCTCAGTTTTGCCTTAGGAACCGCTTTTGTAGTATTAGCACCAGCCAATTTTAAGAGGCAGAGTGAGATGGTAAACGATAGTGTCGGATTTATTCAGAAGTTATTCAATGCGTCTTTTTATATTTCAACAAATTACTTGATTTTAGTATTTATTGTGCTACTTATTGTGTTTTTAACAAGAAAAAGATGGAATGGAAATCTAATGAGTTTTGTCAAGGAAAATGTTTTTTATTTTATAGCAATAATTTGTTCACTATGTTTTATTGCTCTTTCCGGAGCGTTGTATGATCGTGTGTTTTTTGCTGTTTATGTATTTTCTATCATCCTTATCATGAAATGGCTTCAAGGTTTTTCTATTAGCCTAAAAATTAAGAATGCTTCTATTTTAGCTATTTCTGTTTTATTGATATTTAGTTGTTTTTTTGAATTGAAAATAGCCCGAGAGAATTATTCTATTTATAAAAATATTGTAGCGAGGATGACAGATAATACAACAGGTTCTATTGTACAAAACAAGGAATTCTTATGGTCTAAAAACTCTTATGGAAATACAGTATTAAGCATGGATTCTTGTTCGTGGACGAATACTGTTTTTACTAATTTTCATTATACAAACAAAAAAGTATCTGTCATCCCATTAGAACTTGTTGAATTTATTCAAGAAAAGAAATTTGCAAGTGATAGTATTTATACCAGTTCATCATTACCATATTATGTCATACCGATTCCTTTAGATGACAAATTTTTTTCCATTCATTTAACCGCCACGGAATCCCAATACATTATTAGTTCAAAAATCAGAACAGCATTATCTAAACCATTGTTTCGAAATGCGATAAATAAAATTCCGGTTTGGTTCTCACCATCAGACGATAAACTTTATACTAAAATTTTATATAAGAAGTTACCATTCATTCAGATTCGGACTGTAGAATGTTTAACGATAAAGACTATTACGATATAACCTTAAACAATAATAGATTTATAATACTTGAGAAGGAAGAATTTGGATTGAGTCAAAATAGAGTTACAGTGTATCTTTAATTCATGATGCATAAAATATGAAACTAATTCTATCTTTTATTTTTAAGTGAATTATAGAGACTTTTTATAAAACTTCGTGTTATTTGCTTGTTATGACTGATTTTTAGAAGATATTTGATATTCTAATTAACAAGTTTCTACCATACAGAACAACAACACCTTAAAAATAATCCCTCTTTCTGCTTGTTATGTAAAAATATTTGCATAGATTTGTGCTGAGTCTGTTAAATTTATGTTTAACTTAAAACCTTAGTATTATGAATGATAAACAAAATGCGGAACTGAATATGTTTCAGTCGGTGATTAATGAATTAGATGCGAATGAGAGCAAGTATGCGAGCATAACGGTCTTCGATACAGCGGCAAAGCAATTGAAAATTAATGTTGTAGAGATTCGGGAAACGGACAAAGATCGTTCGGAGATTAAAGTAAAGGCGTCGTCGGCAGAAAAACAGTCGGCGGAGGATACGATGGTCAGCCGATCGGTAGTAGTGGC
>DAIOHI010000467.1:0-640 GCA_036744815.1 Paludibacteraceae bacterium | reverse complement strand
ATGTTTATGCTTTCGATACAGATAATCAGGCTTTGATGATGCAGAGCAATGTAACCAAATCGCAGTTTTATAAGCTGCATGATAACGAGGCGCTTGCTTTGTCGAAAACAACTCTTGATAAGGCGATGGAAAATAAAGAGGCTCTATCCGGTTATGGATTGACTGAAGCCATGACGGATGATTTGGAGCAGGCTATCGGCAGCTATGAAGCTCTTGTGGTAAAGCCACGTGATACGATTACTGAGCGAAAAGGACAAACAAAAAGTTTGGCGCAACTTTTTGCCGAAACAAAATCGCTGCTTTACGATCGATTGGATAAGTTGATGTCCTTATTTAAAGAGTCGGAGCCTTTGTTTTATGAAAGTTATTTTTCGGCACGCAACGTAATTAACACAGCAGCTCGGAAGAGAAAAAAATCTTAAAAAGCGAATTGAATGATAAGCTAAGAGACGCGGGTTGAGTCCCGCGTTTCTTTTGTAAAAAATGTGGAGTTAGCGCTTTTAAGTGTGGAATGATAAAGAAACCGAAGAAGTTCGGGGAGAAACAGTAGACGTTACGCGCGAAATCGTATACATTTATTAAGAAATTGAGAAAGTTCGTTAAGAAATCGTCCACATCTATTAAGAAATAAGAGGAGTCG
>DAIOHI010000466.1:0-2432 GCA_036744815.1 Paludibacteraceae bacterium | reverse complement strand
AACAAAAGTAAGAGCGATGAACATCAACGCGTATTTTGCCGAGCGCATATTTTGTTGGTAATGATCCACCGTGTCAACTAAGTTTACGCCAAAACTAGTTTGTTCCAAGTTTTTTATGTTATCATCGCTCCATGTATCAGGAATATTACGGTTGAAATGGAGGATGTTCCATTTTGCATCGAATCCATTTTCATCCAAAATATATTCCGGACTGAAGTTACCGATAAATCCGGGAGCGCGCCACTCACCTTTTACTTGCACCGATGTGTTTTTGCCAAGAGGAATATAATTGATTTGCTCGCTGCCATTTAGATTCAATTTGCATTCAAATTGTATTTTATCAGCTTGTGCAATGTTTTCATCATTCAAATTAACAATAAGTTCTTTTCCCAAGGTGCTTTCTCCTCCTCCCAATTCTGCCGTGTAATTTTTGCCATTCAGCGTGATATTTACATTATTGGTAATGCCTCTTAGGTCGGAAATTCCTAAAGTTAAATAGGCTTTATCCCACAAAATGCGATGCGGATTTACGGAAGTGAAATCTACTTTCGAAAAATTGCCCGATAAGATATTTTCGCTTTTGTATAATATAGCTTTATAAATACCGTAATAGCGTTCTTCCGGCTGCAAAATCGTTTTGATTGTTAAGTTTTCCGGATTAATATTCAGCGTATGCTTGCGAATGACGGTTTTTTTCTGAACGATTTTGTCTTTGTTGACTTCGGTGGTTTCATATTCGTCCAGTTGCTCTTCGTAAGGAATGGTCAGTATGGGACCACAAATTGTTTGCGAATTACTCCATTTCTGATTTATTTTGCTGATGGTTTCATAGCTTCGATATTGCCTTTCTTGTATTAAATTCTGAATCATTGCACTTGGAATAAGCAAGAGTAAAGTTAATACCGATACGATAATAGCTTTAAATGTAATTGATTGCGTAAATTTTTCCGATTGTTTTTTAATTGTTTCCATACTTTTTGTTTTTGAGGTTATTTATATAATATTTAATAATTAAAAGTACTTTGTTATTCAAAGTCAATAGATAAAAAAATTATTTCAAGAGATTTTCCAAAGCGTTTAAATGCTCTTTGAAGCTGTCCTGCCCTAATTCAGTCATAATATACTTTGTATTTGGCTTGCGCCCGATGAATTGTTTTTGTGATTGAATATAGCCGATATTTTCCAAAGCTTTCAAGTGGCTGGCTAAATTCCCGTCTGTCAAATCCAACAGCTCTTTCATCGTGTTGAAATCAGCCGAAGCATTAACCGATAGAATCGACATAATACCCAATCGGACACGGCTGTCGAAAGCTTTATTTAAGTTTGAAATAATGCTCATTTGTTTTTCCGGTCGTATTTTACGTACATGATGGCGCCGTATATGATGTGGCAAAATCCAAAACCTATTGTCCAAATTAATATTCCGTTGTAAGGAAACAAGGCTGCCAAAAGTCCCAAGATAATTTCGGTAATTCCTAAGTAATGAATTTCGGTATATGTATATTTGGATGCGTTAACCAAAGCCAATCCGTAAAAAATCAGCGTAGAAGCGCTAACCATTTGTATGTTGCCTCTATAAAGAAATATCAGCGAGAAAAGTCCGCCCGCGATAAGCGGTATCGCCAAATTATAAATAGTCCTTAGCGTAATGCTATTGAATAATTTTTGATTACTCTTTTTTGCTTTTCGCCACGAAAAATAAATGCCCGAAGCTATTGCTAAAAACAGCACAAGCATCGCATCCGCAAGCAGGATAAACATTTCCTGTCTTATATTGAAGTCGGTTAGGCTTGGATCTTGTAACAAATAAAAATAAGCGAAAGCAGCTCCAGAAATAGCGAAAACACCTGCCAATATTCCTGATAATCCGCTTAATGATAGAAACTTTGATGATTTTTCCATCATTTCGCGAATGGCTTTTATATCTTCCAATTGTTTATTCATGACAATATTTTAAAAGTACTTTGATTTGCAAAGTTAAATAATAAATGATAGTTACAATAGCAGATATGATTTTTTAACAATTAGTTGTTTTTAAACTCAAAAAAGATCATAAATGCGCAGTCAGTATTTTTCATTATATTTACGCAACAATCAAATCTTATAAAAATGAAAACAGCGATAGTAACGGGCGGAGCGCATGGAATCGGAAAAGGTATTGCGCTCCGGCTTTTGAAAGACGGATATATTGTGATGGTTCTCGATTCAAATCAAGAAGCTTTGGCTCAGATGGAGGCGGAAAGCAAAGGCAAAAATGAAAGCTTGCAGTTTTTCTGTTGTGATGTTGGAAATCCCGATGAAGTAAAAACAACCATTGACCGGATTGAAACTCTGTTTGGACATGTTGATTGTCTTGTTAATAATGCGGGAATCAGTCGCTTCGAGCCAATTGAAACAATGAGCATCGAAACTTGGAATCGTACTATTTCGGT
>DAIOHI010000465.1:0-2436 GCA_036744815.1 Paludibacteraceae bacterium | reverse complement strand
CGGTCCTATTGTCTTTCAGGTATCGCGCTTAATGATTAAGTTCGGAATTCTGCAAATGCTGCTTGATTCCGAAAAAGGATTGACTCAGGAGGAAATTGTTGAAAAAACAAAGTTGTCGAAATATGCGGCGCAATGTCTTTTGGAATCCTCATTAACCATTGGTACCGTATTGTTTAAGGAGGGAAAATATACTGTTTCCAAAGCCGGATGGTTTCTGCTCAACGATCCGCTTGTGCGTGTAGATATGGATTTTAATCACGATGTCAATTACCTTGGTTTATTCAATTTAGAAGAAGCATTGCTAAATGGAAAGCCCGAAGGTTTGAAGGTTTTCGGTTCGTGGGCAACGATTTACGAAGGTTTGTCGCAGTTGCCGGAGCAAGTACAGGATTCGTGGTTTGCCTTCGATCATTATTACTCCGATCAATCTTTTGACGAAGCCTTGCGGATTGTTTTCGAATCGCAGCCCAAAACCTTACTCGATGTTGGTGGAAATACCGGTCGTTGGGCTTTGCGTTGTGTGGAGTATAGCGAAGCGGTGAATGTTACTATCATGGATTTACCGCAGCAACTCGAATTGATGCAGCAGCATACTGCCGGAAAAGTTGGAGCTGAACGAATTTCGGGGCATGGATGCAATTTGTTGGATAAAAATGTGCCTTTCCCATCCGGTTTAGAAGCAATATGGATGAGTCAGTTTCTCGATTGTTTTTCGGAAGAAGAAGTAACGAGTATTCTCACTCGCGCCGCGGCTTCGATGACTTCCGATTCGAAACTTTATATCATGGAAACTTTTTGGGACAGGCAACGTTTCGAAACAGCGGCTTATGCCTTGACTCAAATTAGCATCTATTTCACGGCTTTGGCAAATGGAAACAGCAAAATGTATCATTCCGAAGATATGATTCGCTGCATCGAAGCGGCAGGTTTGAAAGTGGAGGAAATTCGTGATGGAATAGGAAAAGGGCATTCGATAGTAGTTTGCCGAAAAAAATAAGTAAGTCTGGAAATGGAGTTTGAAAAAATCGACATATTGGAGCTTTTGCCGCAACAACCGCCTTTCGTAATGGTGGATAAGTTGTTGTATTGCGACCTTCAGACAACAAAAACAACATTAACACTGCTTGCCGACAATATCTTTTGTGATGGTGGACAGTTGTCTGAAGCCGGATTGGTCGAAAATATTGCTCAAACTTGCGCTGCGCGAATGGGCTACATTAATAGTTTTATAAATAACGACATCGTGAAAATCGGATTTATCGGTGCTATACGAAATCAGGAATTCCTGCGTTTGCCCAAAGTGGGTGAAATACTTATAACTCAGATAGAAACCGTTCAGGAAGTATTTCAAACAACACTCGTAAACGCTACGGTACATATAGGTGAGGAGTTGATAACTTCTTGCGAAATGAAAATATCAATAACAGATTTAACTGCGTAAAGCCGCTCGAATAATTGATGGATACAAAGGAAAAGAATATATTAACGGCTTCGAAAGAAGTGGAAATCCGTTTCAGCGAAGTGGATTCAATGAACATTGTTTGGCACGGTTCTTACGCACTTTATTTTGAAGAAGCCCGCGAAGCTTTCGGGAAAAAGTACAACTTAGGTTATCTCGAAATCTTCGGAAACGGATATTATGCGCCTTTGGTCGATCTGCGTTTCAGTTATAAAAAACCATTGGTTTACGGACGTACTGCGCGTGTGGAAATAGAATTTAAGAATAGCGAAGCCGCCAAAATCATCTTTGATTATAAAATATTTGATACTTTCGACAATTCTTTGGTCGCTACGGGACAATCCATTCAGGTCTTTCTGGACAAGCAATATCAGCTTCTTTGGACAAATCCGCCTTTTTACGAAGAATGGAAACGAAAACAAGGATTGATGTAAGCTGTAAAAACAAAATTTGATGATAAAAATAGGCGACAATATTATTTCCTCATTGGGTTTTACGACGGACGAAAATTTTCGGGCTGTCGAATCCGGTATTTCGGGTGTGAAGCATTATGAAGCAGGAAATTTTGATTTGCCCGAAGCCTTTATGGCGTCGCTTATTGATAAAGAAAAATTGAATGAGTTGTTTTCATCGTCTTTTGAAAATAATACAGATCTGACAGAGCTCGAAAAGGCGGTTATTCTTTCCGTTTATTCGGCAAATAAGGAAGCGAAAATTGATTTATCAAGTCCCAAAACTATTTTTGTTATTTCTACCACCAAAGGGAATGTTGATTTATTAAGCGATGAAAAAAATATAGCTCAGCCTATTAATCCGCAAGTTTTTCTTTGGCATAGCGCGAAAGCGATTGCCGCTTTTTTCCGGAATCCGAATACGCCTGTTGTGGTTTCCAATGCTTGCATCTCGGGAGCTTCGGCTCAAATTGCGGCGATGCGAAGTCTCCAAAGCGGTAAATACGATTACGCTGTTGTTGTCGG
>DAIOHI010000464.1:0-2439 GCA_036744815.1 Paludibacteraceae bacterium | reverse complement strand
GGATAATGATTTCGGGGCGTGGATAGTTGTATCTGACAGAAAAGGATGCAGCTATTTTCGTTTATTTATCGGGTTTCTTCGCTTTTTTATCCCCCAATAGGTCGTAAGTCATCCGATGATAGGGTGTCACTCCAAAACTTCGGATGGCTTCGCGGTGTTTTTTCGTAGGATATGCTTTGTTATTGCGCCAATCGTAGCAATTGTATTCCTCGTGAAGTTGAAACATGTACTCGTCGCGGTGAGTTTTGGCAAGAACCGAAGCTGCCGCAATAGAAAGGAATTTGGCATCTCCTTTTACGATTGTTTGATGCGGAATATAAGGATATGCCTTGAACTTATTCCCATCCACAATAATAAATTCGGGCGCGATTGTCAACTTTTCGATGGCTCGATGCATTGCCAGAATGGAAGCATTGAGAATATTGATGCGGTCTATTTCCTCGTTATCAACAAAAGCCACCGCCCAAGCCTTAGCCTCTTTTTCGATGATAGGGCGGAGTATTTCCCTTTCCTTTTCGGTCAATTGCTTGGAGTCGTTCAGCAAAGGGCAGTCGAAATCATCGGGCAAAACGACAGCCGCCGCCACTACCGGTCCCGCCAGGCAGCCCCGCCCCGCTTCGTCGCATCCGCACTCAATCCGAAAGGAAGAATACTTGAGTTTGAGTCCGCTAAAAGGCTCTTCGGGAAAAAGCAGAGCATCCCCCTCCTTATGCCTTTTGGAAGTCCGCTTTTTCATCAGCATCTTGCTTTTGTGTTTCGTCCCATAGCTTGGGCGCTAATTTCAAAACAGGCTCAAAACTAATTGATTTTTCTCTGGATTCTTTATTGAGGAAGGCGAAACGGCTATCGAGCGCATCCGCCACATTTAAGACGACACTTACGATAAGAGCATATTTCAAAGCGCCGAAAACACCGCCAAGCAACTTGTTTATCCCGCCCAAAGCCATGGAGGAAAATAATTTGTCGAGCAAATGAGCAGCCAGAAGCAATACGACGGCAAGAATAATAAAAGCCAACATATAAGCCGCCGGAATGGCAACTTTCGGAGAAAGATCGAGAGATTGCATCAGCCAATCGCTTACAAGAGGTGAAAACAGTTTCGCTCCATAAATGCCGATAACAATGGCTGCCAAGGATGCAACTTCTTTGACCAAACCTCGGAATAATCCAAAGATAAAGCCTATGGCGATTGGAATAAGAATAAAAGCATCCAGCGAATTCATGTTTTTACTCATTAACTGAAGTTACGCAAGTTACTGAAGTTACAAGAAGAATGAATAAAGAAGATTTCATATTCCAGATTCTTTTTCTTTTCTGTTAACTGTCCACTGCCCACTATAAACTATAAACAGTCCGCTATCAATTGTGTAACTTCTTTTTAATTCGTCTAACTTGCGTAAGTTCTGTAATTAAAAAAAACAAAGATAATAGATAAATGATGAAAGTTAAAAAATTGGATTAAATTTTAAGAGGAAACCATCTAAGCACATGATAAAATTATCTCAATGGCTTGTAAAGCCTGATTTCTCATAACCTTTGGTTGTTGACCAAAGGTAGAAAACATAGAAGAAACAGCTATCTGAAAGATAGAATTATTAAAGATATTACCTTTCAGGCAATTCATTTTGATTGACTTTACCGTAAACTGCGCTTCGCTTGTATGCGGTTATGCAAATACTGCCTTTCAGGCAAAAAGCTTAGAAATAAATAACCTCAATATGTAATAATATTTTTGACGTCTATCTATTTTCTAAAACTTAGCCCGCCCAACCCTCGCGATCGAGGTTGCGGTAATTAATAGCTTCGGCAATATGGTGAGACAAAACATTATCCGAATCATCCAAATCGGCAATGGTTCGGGATACTTTTAAAATACGATCGTAAGCCCGAGCCGACAAATTCAAGCGCTGCATAGCATTCTTCAACAGCTCCGCCCCATCTTTATCTGGCGAAGCGTATTCTCTCTGCATTTTGGACGACATCTGCGCATTACAATACAGACCATCAATCTCACGAAAACGATAAGCCTGAATTTCTCTCGCCTTTATTACTCGCTGACGAATCTTGTCGCTGCTCTCAGCCATATCCATTTCAGCCAATTTTTCGAATGGCACCGGCACTATTTCTATATGAATATCGATTCGGTCGAGCAAGGGACCGGAAATACGGCTCAGGTATTTTTGCACAATTCCCGGAGCACAAACGCAATCGCGACCGGGATGGTTGTAATAGCCGCAAGGACAAGGATTCATCGAAGCAACCAACATAAAGCTTGCCGGATAGTCGATGGAAAGTTTAGCCCGTGAAATACTTATTTTTCGATCTTCGAGCGGTTGGCGCATCACTTCCAAAACCGTCCGTTTGAATTCGGGTAATTCGTCGAGAAAAAGAACGCCGTTATGCGCCAAAGAAATTTCGCCCGGCTGCGGAAAAGTTCCG
>DAIOHI010000463.1:0-2446 GCA_036744815.1 Paludibacteraceae bacterium | reverse complement strand
ACGATTGACCGATAGCAAAACCGATTTCGTCAACAGCATTTGTTACATTTTGAATTTTTCCAGAGAAATATGTATAGGAGATAATAGCCAATGCACCAGTACCAATACCCATTGCAGTATTCATCAAAGCCTCAGAAATACCGATTGCTAAAGCTGTTGAGTCTGGAGCTCCTTCTTGTCCCATTGCACCAAAAGACTTGATCATACCTAATACTGTTCCGAACAATCCCATCAAAGTACCTAATGTAGAAATAGCAGCGATGATGTTCATATTTTGTTCCATTGCAGGAAGTTCAAGAGTTGTAGCATCTTCAATTTCTTTGCGAACTAAAGAAGCTTTTTCATCATTGCTCAAGTCTTGTCCTTCGATATCTTCATATCTCAATAAAGCAGAAGTAAGAATGTTAGCAGCTGATCCTTTTTGAGCATCACACAATTTGCGAGCGCCATCCAAATCATTAGCATCGATTTTAGTCACAACGCCTTCTACAAATTTGAATAAATTACCTTTACCTTTAGCTCTGTTTAATGCAAATGCGCGTTCGATAGATAAAGCGACAACAGTAAGCAAAAGAGTCATAACGATAGGAATTACCCATCCACCTTGAAATAGTGTTCCGAAAATATTTCCGTTAATCGGGTGTCCTTTAGCATCAAAGTGCATTTCATGACCACAATATCCGAAGAAGAATACGAATGCGACAATTCCGCATCCAAGAATAAGGATAGCAGATGAAACTCCACCACGTTTTGATTTTTTTACTTGTTTTTGATTGTTAGTTCCCATAATAATTGATTTTTCTTTTTTTTGTTTATTTGTTTTGATGATTATTGTCTTATTTAAAAACTTTTTTGCTTTAAGAAATAATCTGCAGTAAATATAAATAGTGCTTTCTATTATTAATACGCAGAAATTTAATTATTATTTTATATTTTGTAAGAAAAAACATAAACTTAGCTACAAAAACAAGGAATCAACATATAAATATTTCCTTTTTGCAAGCAAAAGTCTTCGTTTCCGTTTAATTTTTTCTAAACCTCTCAACAAAGATAAAGTTTTTATATTAAAAACCTGTTTCTTTTTTATTTATCGAGGCACAAAAATAATTTTTTTTTTCTATAAACAAACAAATTAAATATTTTAAGTAGTTATGCTAACTTTTTTTTAACACACTAATTAGATCAGGATTTGTTTGTCTGTTTTTTTAAAGAGTTTTTTTCACTTCTGTTTCTTCGAAACTTTCAATCATATCGCCAATATGAACATCATTATAGTTTTTGATATTCAATCCGCATTCGAAATTGGTACCAACCTCTTTCACGTCGTCTTTGAAACGCTTCAAAGAATCTAATTCTCCGGTCATAACAACGATACCATCGCGAATAAGGCGTATTTTATTACTCCGCTTGATTTTTCCTT
The DNA here is from genome assembly GCA_036744815.1 of Paludibacteraceae bacterium. Classification (GTDB taxonomy): domain Bacteria; phylum Bacteroidota; class Bacteroidia; order Bacteroidales; family Paludibacteraceae; genus H1. Next base: position 1,026 of record DAIOHI010000463.1, on the reverse strand, counting down.
CGCGAACCAAACATCCGGCAACTGTACCCACTTTTGTAATTTTGAATACATCCAGTACTTCAACCGTAGCAGTTACTACTTCCTTAATTTCGGGTGAAAGCATACCTTCCATAGCCGATTTTATTTCTTCAATTGCATCGTAAATAATAGAATACAAACGGATGTCAATTTCTTCATTTTCAGCCATTCTTCGTGCACTTGTTGTCGGACGCACCTGGAATCCGCAAATAATAGCATTAGATGCAGCAGCCAACAATACGTCGGAATCGGAAATGGCTCCTACGGCTTTGTGAATTACATTTATCTGAATTCGTTCTGTGGAGAGTTTGAGTAAAGAGTCGGCAAGTGCTTCTACCGAGCCATCCACGTCTCCTTTCACAATGATATTCAACTCTTGGAAATCCCCCAAAGCAATTCGGCGTCCAAGTTCGTCGAGAGTAAAATGTTTCTTCGTGCGTATATCTTGTTCGCGCTGCAATTGTTCACGTTTAGTAGAAATATCACGCGCTTCTTGTTCTGTTTCCATTACATTGAAGTTATCACCAGCCTGAGGAGCTCCATTCAATCCTAATATTAATACGGGTTCTGATGGTTTTGCTTCCTTGATACGTTGATTACGCTCGTTGAACATAGCTTTCACTCTTCCGAAATGCGTTCCGGCAAGAACAACATCTCCTTGTCTCAACGTACCGGCTTGAACAAGTACCGTAGATACGTAGCCACGTCCTTTATCAAGCGACGATTCAATAATAGAACCGAATGCTCGTTTGTCCGGATTAGCTGTTAACTCCAACATTTCCGCTTCGAGCAATACTTTTTCAAGCAATTCGGGAATACCCAATCCTTGTTTTGCCGAAACATCTTGCGATTGATATTTTCCACCCCAATCCTCTACCAAATAATTCATATTGGCAAGTGCTTCCTTAATTTTATCCGGATTTGCACTTGGTTTATCTACTTTATTGATAGCAAAAATAATTGGAACATTCGCTGCCGCAGCATGGTTAATCGCCTCTACCGTTTGTG
>DAIOHI010000462.1:0-2453 GCA_036744815.1 Paludibacteraceae bacterium | reverse complement strand
TAGGGAAATGCCATTTACCTGGATACCTGAGTTAATCCGGAAAAATCATTGTAAATTTACTTCCACCTTTTTCCGATCTTACCACTATTTTCCCTTTGTGGCGCAACATTATTTGTCGGCAAATACTAAGACCTATGCCGGATCCGGTAGGTTTTGTAGAATAAAAGGGAATGAAAATTTTCTCCATGGCTTCGGATGAAATACCTTGACCGTTATCCGAAACCGAAATATGGATTTCGCCGCCTATCTTTTCGGCTTTTACCTCTATTTTAGATTTAGGTTGTGTAACGCAAGCTTCGTGGGCGTTTTTTAGCAGATTGAGCAACAATTGATCCGTCATGCCCTTGTCGGCCTTTAGAATAAGCTGATCGGGATAAACAGAATAGGCAAATTGAATACCGCCGGGACCAACCAGTTGTTGCATCGATTTGAGCATCGACTGCACGTGAATAGGCTGAACGGTAGGTTGCGGCAAGCGTGTAAGTTTGCGGTAATTTTCGATGAACGAAAGTAATCCTTTGCTACGTCGGTGGATGGTTTCCATCCCCTGTTTCATGATGCGATACGCTTCGGGATCGGTATCATCTGGCATTTTGCGTTCGTTGAGCGTTTCGGAAAGAGAAATAATGGGCGTGATACTGTTCATGATTTCGTGCGTGAGCACACTGATAAGTTTTTGCCACGCTTGTGACTCGGCTTCGTCCATCATGGCATCGTGCGTACGGGAACGAAAAATATCGAGTGCTTCGTTCATTTCTTGCGAAAGGAGATTGATCTCATCGTTAGCTCCAGAACTGACAAAGTGTGTAGAGAAGTCGGAATGACGAATACCTGCAATCAATTGTTCCATGCGACTGATCAGTTTTTTGCGATCTAAATACATTGAAACCGCAACCGCCACAATTGCAACCAATATTATTGCTGACGAGAAGATAAATCCTTTCAGGTAAATCCACGCTACAATCAACGATAACAACACAATCGTGGTGATTTTCAGGGAAAAGAGGTGCTTGGACTTGAACTTCATCGTTGTTTATATTTATCTATTTTCCGATATAAGGTAAATCTCGAAATACCCAGCAATTCTGCTGCTTGATTCATGTTTCCGTCCGCTTGTTCGAGGGCTTTTTCGATGGCTGATTGTTCCAGTTCTTCCAAATTCAGGTTCTCGGATTTCGTTTTTCGCACCGGCGCCGGTTTCAGCATAAAGTCATCGGCAGAAAGCGTATATCCCGATGCCAAAATCACAGCGCGTTCCATAGCGTGCTGCAATTCGCGCACGTTGCCCGGCCAGTTGTATGCGTTTAGTTTCCGCAACGCAGATGTAGAAATGCACCGGATGTCTTTCTTGTATTTTTTCGCGAAGCGATGTAAAAAGTGACCGGCAAGTAGTTCAATATCTTTTCCACGCTCACGCAATGGCGGAATATGCAACTCGATAGTATTGATGCGATAGAGCAAATCTTGCCGAAAATAGCTACGAGCAACCATTTCGTGAATATCGACATTTGTGGCGCAAAGCAAACGTACGTTTATGTGTATGGGAGAAGTGCCGCCAAGACGCATTATTTGTTGTTTTTCGATAGCTGTTAACAACTTCATTTGCGTTGCGGGCGTGAGATTTCCGATTTCGTCCAGAAAAAGTGTTCCGCCCGATGCAATTTCAAACCGTCCGGCTTTTTCCTTCTTAGCATCGGTAAACGCCCCTTTTTCGTATCCAAAAAGTTCGCTTTCGAACAGTGTTTCGGGAATAGCGCCTAAATCGATATGCACAAACGGCTTGCCGGCGCGTGGTGAGCAACAATAAAGCAGGTTGGCAATCAGGTCTTTCCCCGTTCCGTTTTCACCCAGGATCAGTATGTTGGCATCGGCATTTTTCAGTTTGTCGATGGTTTCAAACAAGGATTGCATTACTTGGCTTTCTCCGATAACTTCGGGAAACGAAAGGTTGCTCTCAAGAGCCGCCACTTGTTTTTTCAGTTGCGAAACTTCTGTACGTTTACGGCGTAATTCCACGCCCGAAGCCACCGTGGCCAGCAATTTGTCCTTTGCCCACGGTTTGGGAATAAAATCGGTAGCGCCGGCTTTAATTGCTTGCACCGCTTTCTCAGTATCGGAATAGGCAGTTACGAAAATCACCACCGCATCGGAATCGGTTTCCTTTATCTTTTTTAGCCAGAAAAAACCTTCATGTCCGCTATCTGCATCTTTCGTAAAGTTCATGTCGAGTAAAATCACGTCAGGAGCGAACGTTTCTATGAAATGAGCGATGCGTTCGGGTTGTGTTGTGACTTTTACCTTTTCCACGTGCGGTTGCAGCAGTAGATTAAGAGCGAAGAGAATGTCTTCGTTATCGTCAACGATGAGTATTTTTCCTTGTTTGGTTGTCATGGTTGTCGAATTAAAAAACTTATCAAACATCTGTTTCATTCCACGGCACAATTTGTGCTACG
>DAIOHI010000461.1:939-2466 GCA_036744815.1 Paludibacteraceae bacterium | reverse complement strand
TGCGTTCAGAAACCTCAAAAGTCATTATCGACGAAAAAGCATCGAAGTTGAATAAGCATCTTGACGGGCGAAATACGCAACAAATCGGACAGAACATCAATCTGCTGGGTGAAGTGGTGCTCGGCAATGGAGAAGCCGAACATCGTTACCTGCATTATCTTGAGGCTTTGAAAGATCCGCGGATTAACTATATGTCCATCAAAATATCCGGTATTTACGCGCAAATCAATCCGTTGAATTACGCGCAAAATAAAATTGACCTTTGCGAACGTTTGACTCGTATTTATCAGCAAGCGATTGATTATCCATACAAGGATGGAAACGGGCATTCGAAACCTAAGTTTGTGAATCTCGATATGGAGGAATACAAAGATTCCGAACTAACTCTCGATGTTTTTAAAACGGTTTTATCTTTGCCGAAATTTAAAAACATCGAGAGTTAGTTCGGAATCTTTGTATGCTTCTGCTTTTCAAAACGAACTACTTGAGTTTGCCCACAAACGGGTAAACGAGGGTGGCGCTCCGTTGAAAATGCGTTTGGTAAAAGGCGCAAATCTACAGATGGAGAGCATCATTTCATCATTGAAAGGTTGGGAAGTGCCGATTTACGATTCGAAAATAGAAGTTGATGCCAATTACTTACATTTGCTCGACCGAGGATTGCAACCTGAAAATGCAAAAGTATTGCATGTGGGTGTTGCTTCACATAATTTTTTCAGCATTGCCTATGCTCATTTGCTTTCAGTAAAAAACAAGGTCGAAGATTTCGTTACTTTTGAAATGCTCGAAGGTATGGCGAATCACTTGCCTCGCGTAATGCGCAGTTTGGGGAAGCAAATTATCCTTTATACTCCGGTTGTAAAAGACGAACATTTCTTGAATGCGGTGTCGTACTTAGTGCGCCGGATGGACGAAAACACAGGAAAGGATAATTTTCTTACCTATTCGTTCAATTTAAAAACGGATAGCGAAGAGTGGGATTTTCTTCAAAAACAGTTTTTGGAAGCATATAGCTTGAAAGACACAATAAGTACAGCGTCAAGACGCCGTCAGAATAGAAACTTACCCGTAACTCCGGTTGCCGATCTTAGCAGGTTTAAAAATGAAGCCGATACGAATTTCGATTTAAAAGCTAACCGGCAATGGGCAGACTCGATTCGTTTGAAATGGAAAAAACCGCCTGAGGATGCCACGATTAATATTCCTGTGCAAATTGGAAATGAACAATTTGAATCGGATCAGAAACTATCATTTTTCGATCATAGCCAAACGGAAAAAGTTTGTGTTTACAACGTAAACCTAACTAATTTGGAGCAAAGCGGTGATATTGTAAAAACAGCCGAAAAGGATGCTTCTCAATGGCGGAAAACGAAGTTAGAAAAACGGAATGAGATTCTGCATAAAGTTGGCTATTTGTTAGCCGACAAACGTGGCGACCTGATTGGATGTATGTCCGCTATAACCGGAAAAACCTTTATGGAAGGCGATGTGGAAGTATCGGAAGCCATTGATTTCTGTCGATACTAT
>DAIOHI010000461.1:0-820 GCA_036744815.1 Paludibacteraceae bacterium | reverse complement strand
AGGAGTAGCGGCGGCTTTGGCTGGGGGAAACTCCGTGATTTTGAAACCGGCTACGGTCGCTTATCCCATTGCATGGGAGTTTGCCCAATGTTTTTGGGAAGCCGGCGTTCCGAAAGATGCGTTGCAACTACTTTGCCCCGATAACCGCGAAACCTTGAATCACATCACATCTCATCCATCCGTGAAGCACGTTATTCTGACGGGAGGAACAGATACCGCTTTCCGACTTTTGGAAAACAATCCGAGCTGTCCGCTTTCTGCCGAAACGGGAGGAAAGAACGCGATAATTCTTACCGCTTCGGGCGATCGCGATCATGCGATTCAAAACATTGTTACTTCGGCTTTTAGCAATGCCGGACAAAAATGCTCGGCTTGTTCGCTGCTTCTGCTCGAAAAAGAAATATACGACGACCCGTCTTTTAAAACAAAACTTATTGATGCCGTTAGCAGCTTGCAAACGGGAAGTCCTTGGGATGGAAGCAGCATTGTTGGACCAATGATCAGTCCTGAAAATGATAAACTAACACAAGCTATTAATCACTTGGAAAAAGGTGAATTCTGGCTTGTGGCTCCGGAATTTGTAGATAAAGAGAAACGCATCCTAAAACCCTGCGTAAAATGGGGAGTTAAGCCCGAAAGTTTTACTTTTCAAACTGAATTATTTGCGCCGCTATTATCCGTTGTTTGCATTGATAATTTGAAACAGGGTATCGAACTTGTTAATGCGGGCGATTACGGATTGACATCGGGATTGCAAAGCTTGGACGAAAACGAACAGGAATTGGGGAAAAACAGTATTGAAGCAGGAAATTTATACATA
>DAIOHI010000460.1:0-2466 GCA_036744815.1 Paludibacteraceae bacterium | reverse complement strand
GGAGTTACCGGCAAACCGATTTATGCTATTCAAGATGCTTATGTTGCTCGTATCGGCGTATCGCCAAGTGGCTACGGTAATGTGCTTTACCTTAATCATGCCGACGGAACGACAAGCGTATATGCTCATTTGGAAAGATTTGCCGCCAAAATTGATGAATATGTAAAGAACGAACAATATAAAAATGAAAGCTTTGCTGTTTCACTTTATCCGGACGAGTCTTTGTTGGCTGTGAAAAAAGGAGATATTATTGCTTGGTCGGGCAATACGGGCAGTTCGGGTGGACCGCATTTACACTTCGAGATACGGGATACGAAGACGGAAAATCCGTTGAATCCTGTGTTTTATTCCTTGGGAATAACGGATAATAGCGCACCGGAAATTGTATCACTTTATGTTTATCCCTTAGATAGTTTGAGTCATGTAAACGGGCGAGCGAGTAAAAAACGTTTCGACTTATTGAAAAAAGGTAAAGATTACAGCTTGAAAAATCCGGAGGCAATACAGGTTTTTGGACGGATTGGTTTCGGGATAGAAGCTTACGACCGTTTCTCCTCGTCGGATTTGAAATGTGGTATTTATTCGGCAGAATTGAAAGTGGACGAAGAAGATGTCTTTGCATTCCGAATGGATCGACTTTCCTTTGACTTTGGACGTGCATCGAACGCTCATGCCGATTATGAGGAACGCGTAAAAAACAGACGTTGGGTAAATCGTCTCTTTCTGCTTCCCGGCAATAAAATGGATATTTATCAAACGAATGAAAACAAAGGAATACTTCGTTTTTCGGATAAAAATACACATGCGGTTGATATTATTGTAAAAGATGCGATGAATAACGCATCACGATTGAAATTCAACCTTGCGGTAACGGAGAAAATTGCATTCGAATCTCAGAGAAAAGGAAGCACATTATTTAAATACAACGAACTGAACGAATACAGTACTCACAAAATGCAGATAATTCTTCCGCGCGAAGCTTTATATCAGGATGTCAGTTTCGATTACAATAATTTGGGCAGGCGCGATGGTCTTTATTCCGATATTCATCAATTGCATTACAATACAGAGCCGATACATTCGATGGCGGAGCTTTCGATACGAACGGAGAATTTGCCGGAAAAATTAGCTCCAAAAGCACTGATTGTGCAAATAGATCCGATTTCGGGTAAAATGAGCGGAATAGGAGGAAAGTATAATTCGCCGTGGATGACAGCGGAAATACGTCAGTTTGGGAATTATGCCGTGACGGTGGATACAATTCCGCCTCGGATAACATCTTTGACTATCAAACAACCTCGGCAGCTTATTGAAAAAACAATCCGTTTTAAAATAAACGACGATCTTTCGGGAATAAAATCCTATCGTGGAGAGATTGACGGTGCATGGGCGCTCTTCGAATACGACGCTAAAACGGCATCGTTGACCTATACTTTCGACCAGAAACGATTGCAAACAGGTAAAACTCATGATTTAAAATTAATCGTGACAGATAACAGAGATAACATAAGCGAATATCGAACAACGTTTTATAAGTGAAATTAATTCATCAATTTAAAATACTAACTATGTTTGTGAAAAAAATCATTTTAAGCAATGTCGTAATTATGTTAGCATTGTTTTCAACACTAAACATGAATGCTCAGGACTGGGCGAACCTAAAACGCTTTCAAGAAGCAAACGCTCAACTTAGGACTCCAGCCAAAGGAGAGAAAAGAGTTGTCTTTATAGGAAATTCCATTACCGAAGGTTGGATCAATACGCATCCGAATTTTTTCTCGGAAAATCCTTATATCAACAGAGGTATCGGAGGCCAAACTACGCCACAAATGCTCGTTCGCTTTCGTCAGGACGTGATTGAATTGCAACCATCAGTTGTGGCAATTTTGGCAGGAACGAATGATATTGCCGGAAATACCGGACCATCAACTTTAGAAATGATACAGAATAATTTGGCTTCGATGGCAGAAATTGCCGCAGCAAATGGAATAAAAGTAGTACTATCTTCTGTTTTGCCCGCTTACGAATACCCCTGGCGCAAAGAAGTTACAGAAGTCGCGGCTAAAATTATAAAGTTGAACACGATGATTAAGGACTATTGCGAACGCAAAGGTTTCACTTATCTCGACTATCATACGCCAATGGCTGACGAGCGAAACGGAATGATTGCTGAATACACAACCGATGGCGTCCACGTCACATCAAAAGGTTACGATCTGATGGAAACGCTTGTGCAGGATGCTATCCAAAAAGCATTGAAGAAAAAAAGATAAAGGTGTGATAATTTCTTGTGGCGCATTCACGAGTGATTTGTTTATGATAAAATAAAGAGAAACAAATCTCAAATCATAGCCATAAGATGTCTTACTAATCTGTCTATTTGCCTGCTTAAATAATTAAGTTAAAAACACAATTCTGAAAGCAAACCACAGAGATTTTTACATTGACTTGTTAATAGAAATAGCT
>DAIOHI010000459.1:0-2474 GCA_036744815.1 Paludibacteraceae bacterium | reverse complement strand
AATAATAGTAGAGTCAGCATTTAGAAAATTGTTGAAAGCTAAATTAAGTGCCGTAGTAGCTAATGCCTTATTTACGGAGTTTTCTCCACTTACTTCTACGCTCGAAGTTGCACTTGCAAGTTCCCAAATGCCTTCCGCTTTTTTATTGTTCTCAGCTTGAGTATCAATAATGTTACCGACTTGTTCGCATGAAGAAAGTAATAAAACGACTGCCAAAAGGCTAAAATAAATCTTTTTCATAATGAAATTTTTACTGGTGAAAAATTATATAATAAAAATAATAATCAGATGTGTATTTTCTCGAAATAAAATCAAAGGTGTAAAATTTATTTCAATATTTAATAAAACAGCTTTTCCTAAATATTGTTTTCCTAAATTCCACTTTCTCAACAAAAAAAACTAAAGCAGCTCCGTCAAGAGCTGCTTTGTATATTCTTATCTAGGGCTCGTTTTCAGATTTGTTTCTTGCTATTACATTTTTTGTGCCAAATTTTTTCGGCAAAGCAAAAATCCGATCACTTTCCCTAATTAGTCTTGTATTCGTATTTCACATTTTGCAGCTGCTCATTGGCTTCTACAATTTTCTTTTTCAGATTTTCTTTGTATTCGGCAAGCTGTTTTTGCAAATCAGGATTTCCGGCAGCTAATATCTGAACTGCTAAAATTGCGGCATTCAGCGACGCGTTGATCCCAACGGTAGCGACGGGAATTCCGGGAGGCATTTGCACAATAGCCAAAAGCGCGTCCATACCATCGAGCGATGCATTGATAGGCACTCCGATAACCGGAAGAGTTGTCATCGAGGCAATAACGCCCGGTAGATGAGCCGCCATTCCGGCAGCAGCAATAATTACTTCAATTCCGTTTTTTTGCGCGTTTACGGCGAAGGCTTCTACTTCGCGAGGTGTACGATGTGCCGAAAGCGCGTTTATTTCAAAGGGAATTTTAAATTCATTGAGCAGGGCAGCCGCTTTCTCCATAACAGGAAGATCGGAAGTGCTGCCCATGATAATACTTACTTTAGCTGACATATTATAAGTTGGACGTTAGATGTGTGATTCAACTTATTATCCACCAATCAATGCTTTGTAATCTTCTGCCGAAAGGAGTCCGTCGATTTGACCGGCATCCGAAACAGCTATTTTTATCAACCAGCCTTTGCCGTAAGGATCTTCGTTTACCAATTCGGGCGCGTCTTCTAAGTTTTCGTTAAACTCAAGCACTTCGCCATCAACGGGCAGATACAAATCCGAGACAGTTTTAACAGCTTCAATCGTACCGAAAATATCATCAGCTGACAAATTTTCACCAACAGTTTCTACTTCAACAAAAACAATTTCACCCAATTCGCTTTGGGCATAATCGGTAATTCCAACGTAAGCGCTTTCGCCTTCTAAGCGAATCCATTCGTGTTCTTTTGTGTACTTTAAATTAGCAGGAATGTTCATAATGTAAAAAATATATGTTATTAAATAAATATTTTTGAAAGTAGAAAAAATCCTGATCAAAGAAAATGCTTTGTACAAGTCGATACTAAAGTTATTTGGTTTAACATCGAATTGATTTTGTGCTCCGATTTTCTTAACGCAAAGATATAATAAAAAGTCAATTCAGGCAGATGTTTTTTGAAATAAGCTTATTTAAAAACTTAGAACTAAAATAAAATAAGCCCTAAAAGTTTCTCTAACTTTTAGGGCTTATTTGTTAATTCACTTTTCTTTCAGACTTTTAGAAAACGATTTTTTGAGTTTCGTTGCCTACTTTTACTAAATAAATTCCTTTAGCGAAAGTATCTGTTGAAATAGTTTGTGTTTGCGCAGGATATTTAGCTGCCAACGTACCCGATATATGATATATTTCCACTTCGTTCGAAATGTTACCGGAAATAATCAATTGACCGTTTGAAAGATAAATGTTAGCTGCTTGAGGCTCGTTTAGACCGGTAGTAGATGTTCCGGTAATTTTTACATTGTCAAGACGGTATCCGAAATTAGTCGGATTATTTGCCACTGTATAATAGAAACGCAGTTTAATAGTGCTTGCTGCATTTATTGCAATCTCACCTGAATTTACATAGCTGTTAGCTTTTGGAATATCAACAGAAGGCACTGTGATTGCAGCATTGTTTACCTCAACAATCACTTTGTTTAAGTTGGTGTTAGCTGCACCGGAAGCAATGTCGAAAGATAGTTTTAAATCGCTGTATCCGGCTGTTGGAATATTGCTGATAACTAAATCTGTTTCTTTATTTGCAGCGAACCAAACGTGGGCATTCAATGCAGTTGTCGTGCGAATGTCTGGAGAATCTGTTGTTGTACAAGTGAAAGTAACAGGAGCCGTATTGTCGTAGTCTGTGTATGATGGTGCTTTTACTTTGCCTCCCGTTTCTCCAAAGGTTTCGTAGAAAATATAATCTCCGCTTGGCGTAGTTCCACCTTCTTCTGTAGAGATTTCAATATCGTCAATAAAAACCG
>DAIOHI010000458.1:0-2487 GCA_036744815.1 Paludibacteraceae bacterium | reverse complement strand
ACGTATTAAGAAGTGTTGATATTTCAGAAACGTCGTTGAAAAACATTAGTTCACAAGCATTCAAAAACTCAATGCTTACAAAGCTTGTATTGCCTAAGGGGTTGCGAACTTTAGGTAATGAATGTTTCCATTCGAGCCAAATAAGTACTTTGATAATACCGACTACTGATTTAAAAACAATTCCACAACACGCGTTCACCAACTCTCGAATTGCTGAATTAGATATTCCAGAAGCAGTGACAACTTTGGGAAAAGAAAGTCTCGTTTTTTGTCAAGAATTAAAAAAACTGACTCTTCCAACTACGCTGACTCTTATCAAAGAAAGTGCGCTATTGGGCGATTATGCTTTTGCTTTTACTAAGGAGCGCTATATTCCTTTAAAAGAAATACATGCAAATATGACTTCTCTTCCCGAAATGGAAAATGCAGGAGTAGCTTTAGGCTCATATTGGGATAATTGCACATTGTATGTGCCAAAAGGAAGTGCCGATATGTATATGGCAAACAAATTAGGCGAAGGAGAATGGTACGGATTCGGTAAAATTGAACGTGTTGTCGAAAAAGAAGACAATAACACCTCCATAGATAGATTGGACGTAGAAAATCCTATAAAAATTCAAACGATTGGAAACAAAACTATTATTATCAGTGGGTTGTGTGTTGGAGAAGTGTTTTCGGTTTATTCCATATCGGGAGTGTTGTTAGAGCATTTAACGGTTAACAGTTCGGATTTTATTGTAAATCTGCCTTCGGCAGGAGTTTACATACTACGAACGAATCTACATAGTAAAAAAACGATAGTATTTTAAAAACATGCAAATACAATGAAAACACAAAAAATACAAAGTTGCTTCCTTCTCATTATATCACTTATGGTTTTTTCCGGATTTGTCTCTGGAGAGAATTTGATTCTACAATGGTCTTTCGAAGATATAACCGGAAATCAAATTCAAGATGATTCGGGGAATAATAATAACGGAGTTTTAATTGGAAGTGGAATCTCTTTGCTTGAAAATGGCGTTGAAGGTAAGTCTGCTCAATTTACCGGAAACGCTTATGTAAATTCAGGAATGACATCTTTGCCTTCTGATTTTACAATAGCCTGTTATATAAATCCGTCTGAATTAAAAGGAACAGAACAAATATTATTTGCAAAGCACAATCCTTCAAAAGAGCAACGAGAGTGGCTTGTGTATATTAATACTACCAACCAACTTCAAGCTATGTTTAGAGTCGGAACAATTTGGAAATCTCTCAAAATATCCGGATTGAAAGCTAACACATGGCAACACGTCGCTTTGACTATGGAAAATGGAGTTGCTTCTCTCTATCATAATGGTATTTGCAAATCATCTGGCAATATGTCGGGGTATTCAATATCAGAAGCTCCGCTCACATTTTCAGCTTCCGAGTTGGGTCGTAAAATATACAATCCCTACAAAGGTTTAATGGATGAAGTGCAGGTTTTTAACTCAGCTTTGTCTGCATCTGAAATTGAAAACATAAATCGGAAAGCTTACGATCCAGCTATGGAAACTCCGATAATACAATCGCCGGCTCCCGAAGGATATGATTATAAAACACGTAAACTGCGATTCACCATGTCTGAAAGTATAGCAATGACAAAAGGAGGACGCATTTGGGCTAATTGGATATGCGGAGGCGACGATGCTGAAGCATTTGCCGTGTTTAATTGGAGCGACGACGGCGGTTTAACTTGGACTGAACCGAAAGTTGTAATTGATCCTCATGACGAAGAAAATCTTCCCGAAGGCAGACGTACAATTATCTCAACATTGTGGAAAGATCCGATAGGTCGTTTATGGATTATTTTCGATCAAGGTATGACTTATTACGATGGCAGAGCCGGAGTGTGGACAACATACTGCGAAAATCCGGATGATGAAAATCCGCTGTGGTCTGTTCCAACCCGAATTTGTCACGGAAGTGCGTTGAACAAACCAATTGTTTTAGAAACAGGTGAATGGGTGCTCACTGTCTGTTTGTGGCCTCGATATATAATAAAAGAGCCTTACACAAATGCTTACAAAGATTTAGACCAATATCGTAAATCGATAGTATATGTTTCTGAAGACCAGGGTAAAACATGGGGAATGAGAGGTGGTGTATTGTTCCCAAATCAAATATTTGATGAGCCGACAACAGTGGAAAAGAAAAACGGCGACTTATGGATGACTGCCAGAACTAACGATGGTATATGGCAAAGCATTTCATCCGATAAAGGCTTCACTTGGACTGAGCCTACAAAATATATGATAAATACAAGTGCACGTCATCATATCAGTCGTTTATCTTCGGGGAATTTATTGCTTGTCAAAAATGGAGGAATAGACGAAAATGTTGGACGCATTAATATGACAGCATTTATTTCGAAAGACGATGGAGCAACTTGGGAAGGTGGCTTGTTGCTTGACGAGCGCTTCAACGTAACTTATCCCGATGCTTTTCAATCGCCAGATGGAATTA
>DAIOHI010000457.1:0-2491 GCA_036744815.1 Paludibacteraceae bacterium | reverse complement strand
TTCGAACTCTGTTGGAATTGTAATTATAGTTTCTCGGAGAAAAAGATTGTAGATATAAAGGATTTAGAGCTGCAAGGGGATAAAGATTTGAATTGCTTGCGCTGTGGAGTTTCCATGCTGTTTTCAGGCAATTATAAGTTTCATGAAGGCGTTCGTCTAGGAGTTATTGGTGCAATTGGCGAGATATTTGTAAATCGTGAATCTTTTAATTTATATCTTTGTCCTAAATGTGGAAAAGTTGAGTTCTTTTCTCCTGCTTACACTAATTAGCATTTCCCGTCGCAAGGAATTCAACGAAATCATTTTTTAGTTGCGGATTTAAGATCCTGATAATAACAGAAAGCGGGATTGCAAATTCCGCTGGACAAGCAAACACAGATATTTGCATTGGCTAAGCTCAATTTATAAAACCTTATCAAAATGAAAAACATGGGAATAGAATATAAATTTACAGCAAAGCTTTACTTTTATTCCTCATCCGGTGGCGATACACATGGTTGGCATTTCCTTTCCCTCCCCGAAGATATGGCAAAGGAAATAAGAGAAAATCTTAAATCTTTGGAAGAAGGCTGGGGACGATTAAAAGTAAAGGCAAAAATTGGACGCAGCGAATGGAGAACCGCAATTTGGTTTGATACGAAACATAATAGCTATTTACTTCCAATAAAAGCCGAAATCAGAAAGAAAGAAAATATTGAGATCGACAAAGATATCGAAGTTATAATTTGGATTTAACGAAGTTGTTAGAAATCTTATTGTTCCGACTTAATCCGTCTTTTTTTCTAAAATAAAAAACATTCCTAAATAACATGAAACACTTATTTTTATCATTAGTTTGCCTTGCTTTATTATCTTGCAACGCTGCAACAAATAGCACAGAAAACTGTTTGCCGGAAGAAAAAGAGAAATCCCTTGTAGCATTAGGGCAGCTTTGGGGTTTCCTTAAATACCACCATCCCATAGTAGCTGAAGGTAAATTGGATTGGGACAAGGAATTGATAAAAATCATTCCAGCTGTTATGAATGCCGAAAATGAGAAAGAATGGAAAATTATTTTAGATAATTGGGTAGATAGCTTGCCCGCGGCAAGAGTTACAGCGAAAGATACAATCCCACTGTCAAGAATCTGTGTAAAAGCTGATTATGGAGAGTTGTTTAACGCTGCATATTTCAATCAAAAGACCATTGATAAATTGCAATTTATTTTAGATAGTACGCTGATCAAGAAGAATTATTTTATCAAATTAAACCCTCGCCGAAATCCGAATGAACCATTAGTAACAATTAATAATGAAGCAGCTTATGAGAATATGACCTATCCTGACCTACCCTATCGTATTTTAGCACTATTCAGATACTGGAATATCGTCAATTATTTCTTCCCTTATCGCGAACTCTGCGACACAAAATGGTCAAAAGTTTTGGCAGAAATGCTGCCCGAATTTGTCTGTGCCGAGAATCAAAAAGAATACTCACTTGCCTGTCTGAAACTTAGTGCTAAAATAGACGATTCACATGGAGGGGTTTATTTCCAAGACACAACAATGTTTTACGAAATTTATGGACGGCGCAAAGTCCCATTCGAAACAAAATTCATTGAAAATAAATTAGTTGTAACATCATTCACTAGCGATACTGTTGGTATTGAAAAAGAAATATCACTTGGAGATATTATTACTTCTATCAATGGAGAGAAGGTAGAAAGCATTGTAGAGCAGCTATTCCCTTATACTCCTGCTTCAAATTACGATGGAAAATTAAGGAACATTGCGCCGAAGATTTTGCAAACAAAGGACAGCCTTCTCAATTTAACTTTTTTGCAAAAAGGGAAAGCTATAAACAAAACGATACAAACATACGATATCGAGGAGTTGAAAATTCCAAATAATTTCAGTCCAAAGCCCGACGAAAAAGGTTATAATATCATTTATGATTCTATCGGCTATATTTTTCCTGCTAATTGTAAACCGGAGGAAAGAGAAACAGAGCTTACCCGAATTATGTCCGGCACAAAAGGACTGATTATTGATTTGCGCTGCTACCCTTCTGATTATAACGCAATAGCTATTGCGCCCTACTTAATGAAGAACTGGGGATATTATTGCAGGCAAAGTTTCAGCAATATTTCCATACCGGGATATTTTTTGATTGGAAACGACTATCCTCTGCCAAGTGATGAAATCGGAAGTTATCCATATAAAGTAGTAGTAATAGTGAATGAATACACACAAAGTCAGGCGGAAGATCATACCTTTCTATACTATCTTGCGCCACAAGTTACAATAATAGGAAGTACAACTGCCGGTGCAAATGGAGCAGTTTTCTCCTTCTCTCTTCCCGGTGGCATAACAACATATATGACAGGACTCGGAATGTATTATCCCGACGGAACTTGTATGCAACGGGTTGGAATTAAAATAGATGAAGAAATAAGACCTACAATAGAGGCCATAAAAAGAGGAAAAGACGAGATTTTGGAAAGAGCAATTGA
>DAIOHI010000456.1:0-2508 GCA_036744815.1 Paludibacteraceae bacterium | reverse complement strand
AGCCATGCCGATTCAATTTCCTACATTGCAGCCGAAAAACGTTATATGAACGGAAATTACGCGGATGCAATTAGAGGCATGCGCGATTATTTGAATAAGTACTGTCCCGGCGGACGTTATTGCACTACGGCGCGTTACTATTTGTCCGACAGCTATTATCAGACCAATGAAAAAGAAGATGCTTTGGCGTCGTTTAAGGAACTACTTAGACTTGGTGTGAATCAATATACCGAGGAAGCGATCATGCGTTGTGCCGAACTTACTTTCGATAATAAGGACTATAAATTGTCGCTGGCATATTTCCAACAATTGCAAACTGCGGCAAGTACTTCTGCCAATAAAGATGTGGCTCGATTGGGAATATTGCGTTGCAGCTATTTTGCGAACGATTATGAGACAACGATAAAAATTGTAAACGAAATAATGCACGACAGTCAAGCTTCGGAACAAGTGAAATCGGAAGCTCGCTACAATAGAGCAAAAGCCTATTTGGCACAAGGTCAGCAAGAAAAAGCCTTGGAGGATTTGAAGGCGATTGCCGAAGACACACGTACCACTTCCGGAGCTGAAGCGAAATATCTGATTGCCGAAATTTATTTCAAACAAGACAAGTTGGCTGCTGCCGAAGATGAAATTGTTGATTTTACGAAAAAGAATACGCCGCATCAGTATTGGCTAGCGCGCAGCTTGGTCTTGCTTGCTGATGTGAATGTGAAATTGGGCGACGATTTTCAGGCAAAACAATACTTGCTAAGTTTGCAACGAAATTATACGGCAAACGACGAAATATTAGAATTAATAAACGAACGCTTGAGTGCTATCAACGACCGCGAAACACAAAAATTAGCACAATAGCTGTATCCGACGAGAAATCATTTGCCCGAACCGAAAAGGCAGATGTTCGAACCGAAAAGGCAGATGTTCGAACCGAAAAGGCAGATGCCCGAACTGAAAAGGCGGATACCCGAACTGAAAAGGCGGATGCCCGAGCTAAAAAGGCAGATGCCCAAACTGAAAAGGCAAATGCCCAAACTGAAAAGGCAGATAACTAAAAGGAAAAATAGCTTGGCTAATTAAAAAAGCTTTTTGACTTGACTCTAAAGATTATTTGAACAAATGAAAGAAGAGGAAAAAATAAGATCCGAACAAAATACAAGTACTTTTTCCGAAAAGTTGCGGGGTTTTTCTTTTTCCTTCCGTATAGCATCGCGTTATTTGTTTTCAAAAAAATCGCATAACGCGATCAATATCATTTCTGCAATTTCGGCTTTGGGTGTATCCGTCGGGACTATTGCCTTGGTTTGTGTGCTATCGGTACTCAATGGCTTCGAATCTCTTTTAGGTAACTTGTTTTCGGCTTTCGATCCGGATTTGAAAATCACATTGGTACAAGGCAAAACATTTGATGTAAACGAAAATTTGTTTGGCGAAATTCGAAGCAACTCTTCCATAATCAGTTTTACCGAAGTGTTGGAGGAAAATGCCTTGCTGCGTTTTAAAGACAAGCAAATGCCGGCAAGCATAAAAGGCGTGAGCATGGAATTTAAAAGCATGACCCGCATCGACAGTATTATGTACGACGGAAAATTCGAACTCTTTGACGGAGGATTCGAATATGCGGTTCCGGGAATTGGCGTGGCTACTACTCTCGGATTGGCGCCTCATTTTATCGATCCTTTGTATATTTATGCTCCGAAACGAACATCGAAGATAAACCCTTTGCGTCCTGAAAGTAGTTTTAGAGAGCGGGGAGCTTTTATATCTGGTGTTTTTTCGGTGCAGCAAGTTCAATACGACGAGCAATACGTAATTGTTTCGATTGACTTGGCGCGCGATCTTTTTCAATACGATAGCACAACAGTGTCGGCTGTGGAATTGAAGCTTGCGGAGGATGCTAATGTCAAAAATATACAGAAGCAGATTCAGGCTAAATTAGGCGATACATTTCAAGTGAAAGACCGATACGAACAACACGCGGACTTTTACAACATCATGCGTATCGAAAAATGGATCACATTTCTGATTCTCTGCTTTATATTACTTATCGCCAGTTTTAATATTATCGGATCTCTGTCGATGCTTATTATCGAGAAAAATGATGATATAAGAACTTTACGCGACTTGGGTGCCGACAATCAGCTGATTAAACGAATATTTTTATTCGAAGGATGGTTAATCGCTATTGTAGGAGCTGTTGTTGGCATTGTTTTAGGAATTGTCATTTGTCTCTTGCAGCAGCATTTCGGACTTATAAAAATGGGAGGCGGCTCATTGGTCGATGCCTATCCGATGGTATTGCAATTTACCGATGTGATTATTGTGTTTTTCACGGTTCTACTTTTAGGTTTTTTTACTGCTTATTATCCTGTTCGTTATATTTCGAAACAATTATAAACAGTAAGATTATAAGAACTTTACTAATTTCGAACATTAGTTTTAATATATGAAACAATTAAAATATATATTTTCCATACTCTCAATTGCGATTTTGTTGTCGGCTTGCAATTC
>DAIOHI010000455.1:0-2532 GCA_036744815.1 Paludibacteraceae bacterium | reverse complement strand
ATTGTCGAAACGCCTTTTTGCTTTCCATTCGGATTCTTAACTACGATTTCGTAAGTTGTTCCACGAAACTGTCGTGTTACGCTATATTCTTTCCAATCAGAAGGAATGCAAGGGTCGATTTGCAAGCCGTCGTAAGAGGGCTGAATACCGAGAATGTATTGCGAAATAGCATAAAAATTCCAAGCTGCCGTTCCGGTGAGCCATGAGTTTTTCGCTTCGCCTGGCTTGAACGCATCTTTCCCCGCTATCATTTGCGCATATACATAGGGCTCCACTTTATGTAAATCGCTTATATGTTCGGTGTAAGACGGACAAATTTTGCGAAAATATTCCCAAGCCTGATCACCACGTCCCAAAACAGTTTCTCCGATAATAATCCAAGGATTGTTGTGACAGAAAATGCCTGCGTTTTCCTTGTAACCTGCCGGATAACTTGATATTTCGCCGTATTCGATATAATATTTTGTAAATGCAGGATTATTCAAAACGATACCGTGCTCGCAATCGAGACGTTCTTTTACCGAATCGAGTGCTTTTTCCACCAAGCCTTCTTCTAACCCAATGCCAGCCATGCTGCACCAACCATTGGATTCGATGAAAATTTTTCCTTCTTCATTTTCGTCGGAACCTATTTTGTTGCCGAAATAATCGTAGGCACGTAAAAACCATTCGCCATCCCAGCCGTGTTTTTTTACCGTATCCACCATTGCATCCACATGTTTTTGAGCACGATCAGCTTCTTCTGTTTTACCAATTTTTCGACAGAGTTCCACATAATCGCGTCCATAAACCACGAAAAGTCCGGCTATCATCAAACTTTCGGCTTTTGAGCCTTCGGTTTTGTTTTCGGTGGTTTGAAAACTTTCGTTCGGATCGTTTGAAAAGCAATTCAGATTTAAGCAATCGTTCCAATCGGCACGCCCGATAAGCGGCAATCCATGCGGACCTAAATTATTTATAACATGATCGAAAGACACGGTTAAATGTTCGAAAAGCGGCACTTCGCTTCCGGCTTCGTTATCGAAAGGAACAGCTTCGTCCAAAATAGAGAAATCGCCCGTTTCCTTGAGATAAGCCGTTGTTCCGAGAATCAGCCACATTGGATCGTCGTTGAAGCCCTGTCCGATTTCGTTGTTTCCCTTTTTCGTAAGCGGTTGATATTGGTGATAGCAACCACCATCAGGAAATTGCGTGGAAGCAATATCGATAATACGTTCGCGGGCACGTTCGGGAATTTGATGCACAAAGCCAAGCAAATCCTGATTCGAATCACGAAAGCCCATGCCCCGACCGATGCCGCTTTCGAAGAAAGATGCCGAACGCGAAAAACAGAAAGTAATCATACATTGGTATTGATTCCAAACATTTACCATTCGGTCGAGTTTCTCTTCCGATGTTTTTACGCTGAAAATTCTTAGCAGATTATCCCAATACGCTTTCAATTCAGAGAAAGCGGCATCCACTTTTTCCACCGTATCGAAACGAGCGATAGTGGTTTTCGCTTTCATTTTATTGATAACGCCTTTACTTTCCCATTTTTCATCTTCGCTATTTTCCACATAACCAAGAAGAAAAATCAAGTCTTTCGATTCGCCGGCATTGAGTTCCACCTCGATGCAGTGCGACGCGATGGGCGACCATCCGTGCGCCACCGAATTGCGAGGCGCGCCTTCGAGTACAGTTTGCGGTTCGTCGAAACCGTTGTAAAGTCCAAAAAATGTTTCGCGGTCGCTATCGTAGCCTTGAATCGGCACATTAACCGAATAATAGGCATAATGATCGCGACGTTCTTTATATTCCGTTTTATGATAAATAACCGAATCTTCAATTTCGACTTCGCCTGTCGAAAAATTTCGCTGGAAATTTTCCATATCGCTGGCTGCATTCCACAAACACCATTCGACAAAGGAAAAAACTTTCAACTTTTTTGTTTCGGAAGATGTATTGCGCAAAGTCAGGCGCTGAACTTCCGCCCAAGTTTTTAAAGGAACGAAATAAAGCGATTCGGCTTCCACTCCGTTTTTACTCCCTTTTATACGGCTGTAATTCATCCCATGACGGCATTCGTAGCTGTCGAGTTCGGTTTTACATGGTTTCCAACCCGGACTCCAAACCGTATCGCCATCGTTAATGTAGAAATATTTGCCTCCGCTGTCCATCGGCACATTGTTGTAACGATAGCGAGTTATACGGCGAAATTTGGCATCCTTGTAAAAAGAATATCCACCCGCCGTATTGGAAATAAGACTGAAAAAATCTTCGTTCCCCAAATAATTGATCCAGGGCCAAGGAGTACGCGGATTGTTAATAACGTACTCGCGATTGCTGTCGTCGAAATGTCCGAATTGCATAATATTTTGTATCTTTTTTATCTTTAAAAAATTAAACTCTGATTGATGTTAGCCAATTGTTACAATTATGTCATCGTTCAGCGAGTTTTTCATCTATAGAACTTGTTCCCTCATCTCGGGGAAAGACTCCCAAACTTTGGGGATGAACCCCACATCTCAGGGGAAACTTCCCGGACTTTGG
>DAIOHI010000454.1:0-2540 GCA_036744815.1 Paludibacteraceae bacterium | reverse complement strand
ATTCCGTTTATCAATAAATCAAGATTAGAAGCTTGCGAAGCGGAGAAAGAAAAATTGATGCTTTCGCCTGCCGTGGTAACCTGATTGTCGGGCGGTGAGGTAAAAGCTACATTTAAACCTTGGGCATAGACCGGAACAAAAATATCCTTATTTCCTGTATCTTTTCCTTCTTTACTCCCATCGGAATTACGGAACACGAAAGCCAACTTTGTAAGCACTTCGCCTTCATTAAGGCTGTAATAACCCTTCATGGATGGCGTAATCAGCAGTTTCCATTTATTATTTCCCAAGGAAGTCAATTTGTATTTAGCGGCATTATCGCCCCATGTGGGTGCATGCTTCCAATTAGAATCGGAAGTGCTTGCAGAGGTAATTACGCCTGTATGCGCATACACATCGCCGGTAAAACCTTTCAGTCCGGCTGTGCCTTGCGCCGCGTCGAAGGTTATTTCGACCACTCCTGCGTAATCATTTGTGATAATTGCGGGATTGGTTGTGATAATTTGCGCGTAAGCTGCTAATGCAAATAAGGAAATTAATAAAACGCTGACTGTTTTTTTCATTTGTGTTTTTATATTTTGTATAAGGAAGAAAGAGTTTATAAAAGAAGCCTCAAAGCCTTTCTTTTGCAAAAAATAGGTTTTGAGGCTTTGTTTTTATCGAACAATAACTTTATGTATTTCTCCGTTGATGCGTATCAGATAAATACCCACATTTACAGGGTAGGAGAGGTTATTCGTCGCTTGTGCTGAGTGAATCAACTGTCCACCGATGGTATGTAGCTCTATGTGAGCTGCGCTGCTACAAGTTACTCTAATCACGTTATCTTGGATAAAAATAAGATTTCGTTGCGTAGCTTCGTCATTACTGGTTGCTTGAGAGCAATCAATAATGCTTATATCCTTTTTATCTTCTCCCTCGGAGTTTAGCTGATAACAAGTAGATTCAGTAATGTTCTCGACGTTTATTGTTTGATTGCTATCTCCTCCGCTCCAGTCATTTCCATTGACAACAATAAAATTAAGCACATCCATTCGGGTAAAAGTGTACATATACCAACCGTCTTCTTGAGTTGGAGCTACAAAATTTCCTGAAACATCTGCATTCCAATTATAAAAGTGTGGATTTGTCCACGTTTCGGGAATTCTTACTTTAATGGTAATAGGGGCTGGTACGATATTTACGCTTACTGTTTTTTCGCTCGAAGTCAAATCGCTTCCTTCTTCTCCCGAAACAGATACTTTGATTGTATATGTTCCTACGGCAGTGGGCTGATACGGAGATGTAATAGCTGCGGTCTCGTAATTTTCATTGCCTGGTAGTTTTACATAATACAGATACACGGGAGTGGTAACATTCTCGGAAGTTGCATTGAAAGCGATTGTTTCATCAATAAAAACTTTCGAGCGAGCAATGCTTAAATTTACCGCAGGTTCGTTGCTCGCAGCAGCTGTGTAAACACTCCAAATTCCACCACCGTTATCCCAAGTCCCTTCTGTTATCGTATAGCGATTGTTTGTTCCGTCATAAGTTAAATCATTGGTTTGATTCCATTTGTTATCCCAGCTGTCGGTAGAAGTTCCGGGATTCATTCGGCAAAAGATAACATTTTCCCAACTGCCCATAGGTGCAATAACTTCATACAAATCTGTTTCTCCTGCTACAGCCGTCATACTAGCCCAAGCATTACCACCTGCTCCAAAAAAATAAGCAGCAAAGCGTGCTCCATCCGCTTTCCAATTCGTGTTCGGGCTTAGATACAGTTTACTTCCTTCTGTTATATCAGCAGAAAATGCACTTAAGCCCATAAATACAATAATACATAGAGTAATTGTTTTTTTCATAATAAAATAGATTTTAACAGTAATATGTTCAAAGATAGTTGTCTTACAAATAATCATTGCTAAAATAACCAGACAAAAGAGCTAAAATAAATCGCAAACGTTTGCAATACAAATAACAAAAGCTATCTTTCTATCACAGAAATGAATGCCGACCGTACAGAAGTGTTATCCGACCGTACAGAAATACTATCCGACCGCACAGAAATGAATGCCGACCGCATAAAAATGCTATCCGACCACATAGAAATGGATGCCGACCATACAGAAATGCTATCCGACCACGCAGAAATGGATGCCGACCGGGTAGTGATCTATTTCTATTGCTCCGATATCCATTTCGAAACCTTGTTTCTTCATTTCGAAATGACAAAAATTCATTTCTGTTTGATCGTAATTCATTTTCGCCATGTTTTATTCCATTTTTAACACGCTAAGATTGATTCCCATTAAAACATGTTGTAAAACAGAAATTTAGCTATTGATAAATCAAAATAAAAACAACATCTTTGCTGTCATTATAACCAAACCAATACCGTATTACTATGAAAACAGGAACATCCCCCTCGGAAAAAACCTCTGGAGCGAGTAGTTACAAAAGCATTCAGCAGCGTATTGTGGAAATGAAAACGGCAACTGCCAACGCGCAACTTCCTCCCGTAATTGACCACCTCCTTACGGTAGGTTATAGCGAAGAAA
>DAIOHI010000453.1:0-2544 GCA_036744815.1 Paludibacteraceae bacterium | reverse complement strand
TTACTTCGTTTTTAGCTTGCTCGATGGCTAAGAGCGGAAGCGGAAGTTCGGGAGCCGTGCTTCTGCCCATCAGATTCATCACAGCGGGAATATATACTTCCGACTTAGGAATTTCGATATTGCCCGAAAACAGCGTACTGTCTTTATTGGCATTCAGCTTTAAATTGCCCGACATTTCCATATTGTATTGTCGGTGGCTAATGGGATTAAAGCGGTCGAACAGAACATCCAGTTCCGATGTATTCAGCTTGCCTTCGTAAAACGCCGATTCGAATTTCACCTTTCCATCGGCTTTCATCAATCCATCGCGACTTTTTATCAGGAAGGTATCTACTTTCAGATAATCGTTTTCGAGAGCGATATTCGCCTG
The DNA here is from genome assembly GCA_036744815.1 of Paludibacteraceae bacterium. GTDB lineage: Bacteria > Bacteroidota > Bacteroidia > Bacteroidales > Paludibacteraceae > H1. The sequence goes on along the minus strand of DAIOHI010000453.1, from coordinate 2,174 downwards.
CATATCGCGGTAGTCGATACCGTATTTTTTGATGGCGAGTTTTCCCTTGTCCAAATTAATATGTCCGCTCATATCGGGCTTGTTCATTGTGCCTTTTATATCAATAACACTATTAATGTAACCCTTTGCATCGTCAACAGCGACAAAGGCTTTGGCAATGGCAAGCGGTAGTTTTTCTATCAGCAGATTAAGGCTGATGGAGTCTTGTCCATCGGGCGCAAGCTTGAATATCATGCTATCCAAACGCATTTCGAAAGGCATTTTCGCCTTTGCCGTCAGTATGCCGCTATCCTGCGGAAGCACATTGATATTCGCGTGGAGAAGTAGATCATTGTAGTTTAAATTGCCAGAAAGCTGATGAAATTTATAGTCCATAAAGGTCGCGCCATCCATATTTACGCCGGCTTCGAGAGTCGGAGATTCTGCTCTACCACGCAATTGCGCTTGCATTGATAATTGTCCCGCCATTTTTTGTTCGGGCATAAATATCTCGGATAGCTTTGTCAGATTAATATTGCGCAAGTCGAGCTTGAAATCCTCTTCGCCGCTCATACTGAATTTTCCGTTTGCCGAAATTAATTGCAAGGAATCGCCACTTTGCGATGCCAATTCAAAGTTCGATACAGTATAATCCGATTCGTTTATATTTATTTGGGCGCTATCTCTGTTCAACTTCCATTGGTAATCTTTGTAGGCAAATTGCAAATCGGACAACAAAATATCAATGGCTTCGCTGATATTTATATTTCCGTTTAATGAAGTTTTTATATCCTTGTTATTGGCTTTCAGTTCAAGCGTATAGTTTGTCAGATCGCTTTGCGCTTTCAAATCGATGCTGTCGATGGTAAATCCGCTTGCGCTAAGCTCGTAAGCCTCTGCCGCAGCATCGAAATACATTGCTTTTCCTTTTATATATCCTTTGGCTTGAGCGTAAAGCGAATCGAGTTTAGCCGTTTCTTTATAAGCCGTATTGCCCACGCCAAGCAGCGCGTCAACATACAAACTGTCGGGAATGCCTGATATTTGCGCTTCGAGGTCGAAACTTGTGCTGATACTGTCCATTTCAACGAAAGCTTGGGCAATCTCATCCATGTTTTTAAGCTTAGCATTCAAGTGTAAATCTGAATTTCCCCGTAGATTGTAATTTCCTTTGGCATTGATATCGGTCGAAAGCGTTTGAGCCTGAAATAAATGAATAATAAAGTTCTCGCGGTCGATGTCAATTTCGGAACGGATGCTGTCTATCGCAAAGCTCATTGCCTCCGAATTGCTGAGCAGTATCTTAGTTTTCGCTTTTATCTGCTTGAAATCAAATCCCGTTCCATCGACAAAAGCTTTCAAATTCAGATTCGTTTTGTGGCTTTCGTGTCCGCTTAATGCGGCAAGATTAAAATCTGAAGTCTCTATATTAGCTAGGTATGCGGGGCGATTTCCGATTATTTGTTTCGCGTCGGCTTCGGCGCGCAGTCTGCCAAATGTGCCCAATCCATCGATATTTCCTTTTATGTTTCCGCCAAGATAATTTAGCGCCACTTCCAATTTTTCCACCGCTTTTCCGTAGATGATCATATTGTTGAAAGACGCTTCCGCCTTTGCTTTCATTTTATTCGGCTCAAAGCCTTCTCCTTGCGCTTTAAGCTTGCCGTTGACAAGGTAATTCAATTCTTTGTCGCCCGTCCAATCGCGTACATCCATTCGACGGAAGTCTAGCGAAAGGTCGTAAGTCGGCGATAGAGTAGGGATGGAGTCGGTAAAATACTCAATCAAATACTCGGATAATAAAGACAGATTGACAGATTGATCGGCGCTTGCCAAAGATGCGTCAAGAGCTAAATGTTTGTTCTGCAATTGAGCGTCGATATTTACGCTGGGTTTTACTTGAGGCTTGAAATCCTTCGGTAAAAAGGGCGAAAATTCGCTTAGTTCAATCGCTGTTGTTTGTAAGGAGAGTTTCGATTCTTCCTCCGACGAAAAATGATAAAGCGCGTTAGCTCTTAATTCATTCAGCGCAGTTTGCAATAAAAATTTATCAAGCTGTAGTTTACTGCTATCAGCAGCAATATCGAAAGTCAGGTCTTTTACTTCCAAATCGGGTTTCTCTGCAATGAATCGGAATTCACTTACTTGAAGTTCTTGTTCTTTTGCAGCGTAGCTTCCTGCAAGTTTGATGTTTA
>DAIOHI010000452.1:0-2544 GCA_036744815.1 Paludibacteraceae bacterium | reverse complement strand
TGGTTGTTCCACGTGTAATAATTATCATGCCCGATTCCAACTTCTGCTTAACGAGCGGATGATTGACAATGCCACGCGCGATAAGGCGCTTGCCTTCCGATACGGTCAAATTTATACTTGCAAACACATCCGTTTCATTAATTATCTGCCTATCAATCATGTTGGTATTATTTATTTCTTCTTGTTTCGATTTCGTCGGATTACAAGCGGACAATAATCCTATTGCTGCGACAATAAATACTTTAGTAAAATAGCGGTTTGAGAATACTTTCATCTGAATTATATTTTTAAGTTATTGATATCATTACTTTTCTTGCTCCATTTTCCTTTTCTTCGATATTCACGTTTACCGTAGAATCGGGTAGGATAGGGGCAATATTCTCCGACCATTCGATAAAACAAAGATTTCCGCTGTATAAATATTCCTCTGCGCCCAAATCCAATGCTTCTTGAATTTTATTGATCCGATAACAATCGAAATGATAGATAATTTGTCCGTTCGCGGCTTCGTATTCATTCACTATGGAAAAAGTCGGACTGTTTACCGTTTCTTTCACACCCATTTCTTCACAAATGGCTTTGATAAAAGTCGTTTTTCCCGCACCCATTTTTCCATTAAAAGCGAAAACACGATTACCATCAATTTTATTGATAAATTCCCGAGCAGCTTCGCGGATGTTTTCCAAAGATTTTATTTCTATAACTTGCATAAAATATTTAATAATTTTCTTTTAACCAACGATCGAAAAACACATCGTAAATTTGATAATTTGTTTTTTCGAAGCTAAGAGATTCCAATATCAACTCCTTATCGCAAAGCGACTTTAGAAGTCTTCTTGAATTTGCGGCTGTACCAATTTTGTATTTCATCAAAAATTGTTGTGCCGTAGGTTGTACGACTTCATCTTCCTTCGCTACAGCGATCAAATAATTCCATTGCGCTGAAGTAAGCAATTGCCTTAATTGAAAAAACACACTCGCATGTTGTTCCATTGTTTCTTTGCAAGTTTTTTTCACAAAATCGACTGTTACTTTTTTCTCATTCGATGCATAAATTTTATTACAAACAAACTGAGTATAAAAAGTATAGGTTTTTGTCCAGTCCAAGATAAAATCAATACTCTCTTGGTCAATTTCAACTTCGTTTCGATTAAACATTTTAAGAATAAAGGCTTCGTATTCTTCTTTCGCTATTTTGTCTAAAGTCAGAAATGTAGTACTAGCATAAAAAGGTCGTTTCGAATTCGAAAACATCTCAATCATGATACTTCGACGGCTTCCACAAAAAACAAAAACCACGTTTTTTAAGCGTTGTATTTCCGAACGCAGTAAAGCTTCCATATTTTTTTCAGGATACTCGGTTATTTGCTGAAATTCATCGATGGCAACGACAATTTTCTTATCCTGTGTATCGAGAAAATGAAAAATATTATGCAAAGTTTGTGTTTTTTCTGCTTCAGTTTGATATACAATCTGAATTTGCGGTTGCCCGGTCACAGTATCATAACTAATAAGCGGACGCAAACCTTTTATAAAATCCATAAATTTTTTACCAATCGAAGTTCGTTCCGGAAAACTCAACAAAATGGCTTCGGATAAAAATTTAATAAATTCTTCGAGCGAACGAGTAGGCATGATATCAACATAAAGAGTTGTCATTTTTTTGCATTCTTCAAAAGCTCGAAAAATAAGTCCAGTCTTACCCATTCTTCTCGGAGAAACAAGTGTAACATTATTCGCATTTTTTATCGAAGTCAATAAAAAATCCAATTCTTGCTTTCTATTGCAAAAATACTTTTTCGATTGATAGCCGTTTACTAAAAATGGATTTATCTGCATAAAAATATTTTTTCACAAAGATAGAAATAATTTATTCAATTATCTATTTAAGATTATCTAAAACAGATAATCCATTTCAGATAAAAACAGACAGGAAGAAATTTAATTTGGATTTGATGAATTTCCGGATTTAGATATAAAAATTGGATTGTCAAGCCCAATTAACAGCTATATTTCAGTACAAGCATGCAGACATTTTCAAATATTCGATTCTCAGAGCGTTTAACTCTTATTGAAATGATCGTAAACAATTGAAGCTCTTGATCTTCCAATAATACCTGAAAGCTCTTCTAAAGTTGCCATTCTAACTCGTTTTACGCTCTTAAAATGACGAATCAGTTCATTTTTTGTTTTTTCTCCAATTCCGGGAATAGAATCCAATTCGGAAGCTACTTGAGATTTACTTCTTTTATCGCGATGAAATTTTATTGCGAAACGATGAACCTCCTCTTGCATCGACGCAAAAAACTTGAAGATTTGTTCCGTTGGTTTCATTCCGATTATGCGCGGAGGAAAACCAAAAAGCAATTCGCTTGTTCGATGTTTGTTGTCCTTCGCTAAACCAAGAATTGGAATCAACAAATTTAATTCATCTTCTACAACTTGACGAATAACCTCCATTTGTCCCAGTCCTCCGTCGGCGACAATTAAATCCGGTAAATCAATTTCTTCATTAATCATCCGTTCGTATCTTCGACGAACAAC
>DAIOHI010000451.1:0-2545 GCA_036744815.1 Paludibacteraceae bacterium | reverse complement strand
ACACAGAAGAAGGTCGCGCCAAGAATCGACGAGTTGAGTTTATGATTATCGACTCGGGAAAATAAATCACAAGTTTTCAATACAAAAGAAGCTGTAAGATGATATCTTACAGCTTCTTCCTTTTTAAGAATTTGTCTGTCTCGTTCTGAAATAAATTTACATTTTATATCAATCTATTTTATAGGACGAGGCATTTTATTTTGCGAAGTACTATTTATTCTCCGGTCTCAACTTACGAACTGTGGCGCCGGCTTGCCACATTTCGCTTTCGCGAAGGGCTTTCAGTTCTTTTTCCAAACCTTCGCGGTAGTCGGGTTTCGAGTTGGTGTCGATGGAGCGTTGCGCTTCGTTTCCGGCAGCTACTTCCGAATATAGTTTTGCAAACACGGGTTTAGTGGCATCGTGGAAAGGTGTCATCCAATCCAACGCACCGCGCTGAGCCGTAGTGGAACAGTTGGCATACATCCAGTCCATACCGTTTTCGGCAAAGAGTGGCATCAACGATTGCGTCAATTCTTCCACCGTTTCGTTAAAGGCTTCTGAGGGTGAGTGTCCGTTTTCGCGGAGCACTTCGTATTGTGCCAACAAAATTCCTTGGATAGCTCCCATCAAAGTTCCGCGTTCGCCGGTAAGGTCGGAATATACTTCTTTTTTGAAAGTAGTCTCGAATAAATAACCCGAACCCACGCCGATACCTAATGCCACAGTGCGTTCCCAAGCCTTTCCGGTAGCATCTTGGAATATAGCGAAAGAAGAATTCAGACCGCGACCTTGCAAGAACATGCGGCGAAGCGAAGTTCCCGAACCTTTCGGAGCCACAAGGATTACATCCACGTCAGCCGGAGGAATAATTCCGGTACGTTCCTTGTAAGTTACGCCAAAGCCGTGTGAGAAATACAGTGCTTTACCAGCTGTCAGATAGGGTTTGATGCGTGACCAAACTTCAATTTGCGCTGCATCGGAAAGCAGATATTGAAGGATGGTAGCACGCTCGGCAGCTTCTTCGATATCGAAAAGCGTTTCGCCCGGCACCCATCCGTCGGCTACGGCTTTGTCCCAAGTTTTACCGCCTTTGCGTTGCCCTACGATAACATTAAAACCATTATCGCGCAGATTAAGCGACTGTCCCGGACCTTGTACGCCATAACCGATAACGGCAATGGTTTCGTTTTTTAATACTTCACGTGCTTTTTCGAGTGGAAACTCTTCGCGGGTAACTACGTTTTCTTCTACCCCGCCAAAATTCATTTTTGCCATTGTTATTTTGATGTTTAGTGTACAGTTATCAGTGTACAGTTATTAATTTTTATATTCGGTTGCCAGTGAACAGCTTCTTTTATCCACTATTTTCTATCTCTTCAAAATTTTTTCGTACACGCCGATTTCTATTTTCAAGCGTTCGTTTTCCTGCTTAAGTTCTTCTATTTGTTTTTGCAACTCGGGTTCGTATTCCGAAACAAAATCGTTAGGTAGTTTCATCCCCAAATCGAAGAGGATATTGCGTTTCAATATCAGCGATGCTTCCCAAAGCACCCTCGTCTGAAGAGTAGCGCGCCCCAAATAATGGTATAGCGTCTGAGGATTTACTCCCATTCGATTCGCCATTTTTACGTTACCGATCCCCGATTCTTTAATATAACGACGTAATAAATCTCCGTTGTGCGACAAATTTTCGTTGTCGCTCGAATTGTTTGTTCTCATAGTTTCAAAGTTTAAGGCTCTAATCTAAGGCTTTTTATCCGTTGCGCAAAGAGGATTAGTCTTTATTTTGGATGAAAATCATAATTTTTGCTACGATATTCATATTTTATCTTCTGCGAAAATTGAATTCAGCAGTCTATATTCCAATTTTATCTTTTGTGAATATCGAATCTATCACTCTATATTCTAATTTTATCTTAATAAAATTCATAATATTTGATACAATATTCATAATACTTCTTCCGAAAAGCCGATAAAACGATTCAATTTTCATATTTTATCTTCAGTCAAGCTTCAATTATTTATCAATTTCCGCCTTTTGCCTTTTCTTCAATGCTCGCCAGCATGTCGCTTAGTCGTTCTACCTTCGATTTAGTGATGGCAATGCGCCCCGAACGAATAAACTGCAATACGCCAACCGACTCTTTCAGAATCTCGAAAAGCTCCTGCGTCTCTTCGTAGTGCCCTGCTTTTTGGAAGACAACGCTACTTTCATTCATTTCCAGAATGCGGATGGTGTATTTTCGTACCAATTCTTCGATGCTTCCGAACTTTAGCAGATTCTCGGTGGCTATTTTATACAAAGCCAACTCCTGATACACCAGTTCGTCGTCGGTATTGTAGTAAGCTTTCAGAATATCCACCCGTTTGTCGATCTGATTTACCACTTTTTCAACCATTTCGTGGGTGGTGAAAAGCGTAATGGTGAACTTATGGATGCCGCTAATTGCCGATGGCGATACCGAAAGCGTTTCGATATTCAGTCCGCGGCGCGTGAAAATAACGGTTATCTGGTTCAATATCCCTACCGCGTTTTCCGAAAAAACGGTGATGGTGTATAATG
>DAIOHI010000450.1:0-2558 GCA_036744815.1 Paludibacteraceae bacterium | reverse complement strand
AGGAAACGAAAATGAAAAATTCAGCAACAATTCAGTTAGAGACATTGACCTGCCCTTCGTGTATACAAAAGATTGAGGGAGCAGTAAAAGGGCTGGATGGTATCGATAAGGAATCTGTGAAGGTCCTCTTTAATGCCGGCAAGGTGAAAGTCGACTTCGATGGCAAAAAATCTTCCGTAGATCAGATTGAAAATGCCATTATAAAAATGGGTTACGGAGTAGAGAAATCCACCGTAAAAATCGTTTCGTAGCATGATCAGTAATGTAAATCAATAAAAAACAAAACTGCTTTGTACACTCCCAGTGTTGGTACCGATGACCCAAAAGAATACACTGGATAATTTATCTGAAGAAATAAATTACAACGGATACTATCATGGTTAATAGTTTTTTTTTGTTTGATTGAATTTCCGGATAATGTTTCTTTAAACGCTCCCGGACAGTATTTAACAACTTCGAAAAAGCATTGTGAACTGTCTGAGGCGTCGTATTCAATTCTCTGGCAACTTCTTTTGCCGGAATATTTTCCATTCGCATCCAAAAGGCGTTTCGAGTTAACATGGAACTGTTTTTCAAAGCGTCGTGCACAACTTGTATCAACTCTTCTTTTTCGAGGTTTGTGCTTGCTATATCAATGAATTCGACGCTTGTATATTCAATCGGAATGGTTTCGGGTACGGCAATACGATATATATCATAGATACGGAAGCGAAGATATTGCAACATAAAAACTTTAACACATCCATTTTTATTCGCACGCAACATACGCGGATTTTCCCAAAGGGCAAGCCAGAAATTCTGAACAACGTCTTTCGCTATTTCCTTGTTATGAACTTTAGACAACACGAAACAAAGAACGACACGGTTGTATCTTTCGTAAAATTGAGTAAAAGCCTTTTCGTCTTTTTCTTCAATGGCTTTTAATAGTATTTTGTCTGTTGTTTTCAATCCAAAACAAAAGTAGAAAAAATCTTCGAATCTTATTACCGCACCATCGCCAGAATTTCTTCTATTCGGTTATATGTTGATCCACAAAAAAATAGTAATTTTATCCATTCAAACATTGAACAAATACTTTAGAAATGAAAAATAGCACATCCGATAATCCACGAAAAAAATTGACGGATAAAGAAAAGGAGGTTCTGGCGCATGATTTGTTCGAAAGATACCGTTTGGGTAAAACTACTGAGGAAGAAAACAAAATTATTGAATCGCTTGAAGTCGATTTCATTCCCGAAAAGGATTTTGAGTTAACGGACGAACTCATAAATGAGATGGATCTTGATACAAAGGTGTTTATTTTTAAACATGCAGGCATAGATTTGGACAATCCAACTCATCGTGCAAAAAAACGTGAACTTTCGCTTACCATTATTGCTTCTATTGCAAGTATTGCCTTACTGGTAATCGGGATATTTTTGTTTTACAAGCCGCAATATCACCAGACTAAAAATATTGAAAAACAACATGTTGCGACCAGCGCAATTAAAAATATCACCTTAGCCGACGGTTCTGAAATCATTTTAAACTCGGGTACAACCTTACGTGAAACCTCACGTGAAGTGTGGTTGGAAGAAGGGGAGGTATTTTTCAACGTAAAACCCAATAACAGCCAACCATTCATCGTTCATTTGCGCGACGGGTTGACGGTAAAAGTGGTTGGAACAAGTTTTACAATTCAAAGTTACGCGGAATTATCATTTCAGGAAGTCAGCGTGTTGAGTGGAAATGTAAATGTTTCAACTCCGGAGAACAAAAGTTTGGAGCTTGCAGCTAACCAGCAAGCAACATATTATGCGGCAAAAAAGGAGCTTACGCGAGAATCGATTAACAGCGTGCAAAAAGCAGCCTGGCGTACAGGTACAATCGTGTTGGAAAGTGCATCTGCCGATGAATTGTCTTTACGTATTCGTCAACTATACGGAAAAGAGGTCGTTTTTGAGAACCAATCCGGATCAATGTCCATAAATATGACGCTCGACAGATCCACGGCAATAAATGAAATTGCGGATGAAATAGCTGCTTTGTACGATTTGACCTATCGTATCGCTGACGATAAAATAGTCTTCCAATCCACAAATGCCACGGAAATTCCCTAAAATATTATTGTCGCTTTTCGGCTTATTTTTCATTGGAAATGTCCGGGCGCAAACCACTTCTTTCCCGGCCGAAAATATGTTGTCGCGCATTGAACGCATTGATGAAACGGCAAGAGAAAAAGGAAAATCCATCACGTACGAATCGCGGTTTTTAGAAGGGGTCACTGTACGTCCGTTAAGAACAATGTCTGCAGATATTGAAACATGGCTGCGTTTGTCACTCGAAAACACTCCGCTTACATATCGCAAAATCAACGCTGACCGTTTTGTAATCGTTCGCCGCAACCACGAAAAAACAGCCGGAGGATACCTGGCGGGTAAAATTACCGATACGTTTGGCGTGCCGATCGCCGGCGCTACCGTATGGGTACAAAGTGTGCAAAAAGGAACAATGACCGGATTAAACGGCGATTATTCGTTACCGCTTTCCGTAGGCAGTTTTGAGGTTGAAATCCGTTT
>DAIOHI010000449.1:286-2558 GCA_036744815.1 Paludibacteraceae bacterium | reverse complement strand
GATGTAAAGGAGAAGGAGAAGATCCACTACCACCAATCGGAGGTTACAATTCGGCAGACGAAGTAGGTAAAGCAGATTTAGTCGCTTATTGGGCATTAAATGGAGATGGAAAAGAATCTTTGTCGCAAGCAACGGCAAGCAAAGAAAAAAATGTTACCTGGGTTGAAGGAGTGAAAGGGAAAGCCGCGAATTTTAATGTTGGTTATTTGGCTTATGACGCGATGGCTAAATTGGGTGCTGATTTAGAAAGCGGATTCACAATAAGTTGTTGGATTAAAGTTTCGAATAATGGAGTAAATCCTTCTGTGTTTTTCTCGCTTTCCAGACCAAACGAATGGGCGGGAAACATTAATTTCATGTCGGAAACCGGTTGGTTGAAATCTACAAGCGATAGTTTAACAATAAAAGGATTGCTTGTTTCAGAAGGAGATTTGGGTTGGCAAGATTCTCGTAATACAGTAAAAGCAAGTGCTGAAGATTTGGCAAATGGTCATGTTGCGTATCCTAATAAGATAGGAGGAAAGTGGGCTCATGTAGTATACACTTGGGATAATACGACAAAGCTTGCTAAGATTTATGCCAATGGGGTTAAAATCTCGAATCCGGTTTGGGAAAATAGAGATGCTTCCGGTACTAAAAACTTTAAAATAACCACTCCTACACGACCAATTATAGGTGCATTAGAAACATTTGTAACAGAGACAACTACAGATGCATGGAATACCGGATTGGTTGGTCAAATTGACGAATTGCGTGTTTGGAAACGTGCATTAATTCTTTCAGATATCGGTGCTCTTTATCAATTGGAGAAAGCCGGGAGATAATAAAAACTGTTTTTCTAAGGTATAAATTCTCTTGAAGCAGGGAGAATGTATTAGGTCATTCTCCCTGTATTTTATCTGTCGGGTATGAAAAAGATTGTTTTACTACTCTATATCCTTGTTGCCTTTTTGTCTTGTAAAGAGGAAGAAGTGCAGCCTAATTTGATAAATGCCTACATCGAGTCGGCTTCTATCAATGGCAAGACAATTGCCGCGGGCGCTACGATCTACAACCTTCCTGTGGATTCTATTGTGTTGAGTTTACGTTTCTCGTCAGCTATTGATGTAAATAAATTCGACAGCGACAAAGTCTACTACGGCAACAATGCGGAATTCGAACTTCTATCTCAAACGGATTCTAATACTGTTTTATTAAAGATAAAGGACAAGCTTAGTTTCTATTCATCTTTCTCAATCACGATTGCCGAAGGCGAACAACTCGGCATTAATTTGATTGATTCTTACAAATACAATTTTATTACCGAACTAGATACTACGCCCAAGTTCCCCACTATTAGCGACGAAGAACTCCTAACCTTGGTACAAGAGCAGACTTTCAAATATTTTTGGGATTACGCACACCCCGTTTCGGGCTTGGCTCGCGAACGCCTTGGCTCGGGCGAAACAGTTACGAGCGGCGGTTCAGGTTTTGGTATTATGACTATTCCCGTGGCTATTGAGCGGGGATTTATTACACGCACCGAAGGTTTCGAACGTATGAATACTATCGTTACTTTCCTCAACGAAAAGGCGGAACGCTTCCACGGCGTGTATTCGCATTGGCTTAATGGCACGAGCGGAAAAGCCATTGCTTTCAGCACTAAGGATAATGGCGCCGACTTGGTGGAAACAGCCTTGCTGATGCAGGGTTTACTTAGCGTGCAACAATATTTCAAAGACGGCAATGCTGCTGAAAAAGCACTTTGCGATACAATACAAAAGATATGGGAAGGCGTGGAGTGGACTTGGTTCCAAAAGAACGGCGAGAAGAAACTCTACTGGCATTGGTCGCCCAACTACGGCTGGGATATGAACCTGCCTATTGCCGGATGGAACGAGAGTTTGATCGTGTATGTGTTGGCGGCATCTTCGCCTACTTATCCGATCACAAAAGAAGTGTACGACGAAGGTTGGGCGCGCAATGGCGCGATGAAGAACGGCAAGAAATTTTATGATATTACTCTTCCTTTAGGGGAGGATAGGGGAGGACCGCTGTTTTTCAGTCATTACTCCTTCCTTGGGCTCGACCCTCGCAACTTGTCCGATCAATATGCCGACTATTGGGAGCAAAACACCGCTCATGCCCGCATCAATTACAGCTATTGCCTTGCCAACCCGAAAGGCTATTTTGGTTATGGCAACAATTGCTGGGGATTAACCGCAAGCGATATACCGGACGGTTATACAGCGTCATCGCCTAATAACGATAACGGAACTATTGCACCGACAGC
>DAIOHI010000449.1:0-276 GCA_036744815.1 Paludibacteraceae bacterium | reverse complement strand
TTTTCCTTATACGCCTGAAGAGAGTTTGCGTGCCCTGCATTTCTTCTATTATACGTTGGGCGATAAACTTTGGGGCGAATACGGCTTTAAAGACTCCTTTAATCTGAGTCGGCAGTGGTTTGCTGCTTCGCACTTGGCTATAGATCAGGGTTCTATCGTGATAATGATCGAAAATTATCGCAGTGCCTTGCTTTGGAATCTGTTTATGCAGAATGAAGATGTACAACAGGGTTTGCAAAAGCTCGGCTTTAATTATCAATAATATAAAAACAAACT
>DAIOHI010000448.1:0-2571 GCA_036744815.1 Paludibacteraceae bacterium | reverse complement strand
TTATTGATTTGATTCCGCTAAAAAGAGGAGCTTCGGGTCGCATTGTAGAATTGGAAATCGTTGGGACAAAACGTACAATGATTATCGGAAAAGAATTGGAAATACGCCGATCCTTATCCGAATCGCACTTATACAGTTCGGCTTTTTACATTGAAAAATCGGATGACGGATTTACGCTTCACGGAGCCGGCTGGGGGCATGGCGTAGGACTTTGCCAAATAGGAGCCGCCGTAATGGGAGAAAAAGGATATACCTACGACAAGATTTTGTTGCATTATTATACTAAAGCAGAAATAAAGAAACTATACAAATAGACATCAGATGCAAAAGAAAACATCTCCTTGGGCTTGGATTCCAAGTTTATATTTAGCTGAAGGGCTGCCTTACGTTGCCGTAATGACTATCTCAGTCATTATGTACAAACGAATGGGCATTTCGAACACCGACATTGCGCTCTACACAAGTTGGCTCTACCTGCCTTGGGTTATCAAACCTTTTTGGAGTCCTTTTGTCGATCTGTTGAAAACCAAACGTTGGTGGATCGTAACCATGCAGTTGCTGATCGGAGCCGGATTCGCGGGCATCGCTTTCACCATCCCTGTTCCGTTTTTCTTTCAGGCAACCTTGGCTTTCTTTTGGCTGCTGGCATTTAGCTCCGCCACCCACGACATTGCTGCCGACGGCTTCTACATGCTTGCATTGGACACAAATACGCAAGCGAAATTCGTGGGCATACGAAGCACTTTCTACCGTATAGCCACTATTATGGGGCAAGGCGTATTGATTATCCTTGCCGGATTTCTCGAAAGTTCGACGGGAATGGAGCCGTTGAAAATAAAGGTCGAAGCCTCAACGCAGCACACATTGTCGTCTTTGTCTTTGAAAACATCTCAGGAAATTCTTGCTCAGGATGGCGAATTGCGCTTTATTACCGACGAGAGCGACCTTAAAATAGGAATAGCGGGATTGGATAAAGACAGCGTGAACGCATTTTTAGCCGGTGTTAAACTTTCGAATATCGAAAACGGATTTATTCTTAACGAAGAAACAGATAAGAACAATGCCGAAAAGGGCAAGGAAAGCTGGTGGTCGGCAAACATATCAAGTCCTTTGGGCTCGTGGATAAAGAAGTCCTTTGGCGAAAAACGCGCGGAAGTTGACGAGTCGTCGCAAGCAGGCAATATAGGAGTGCTAAGCGTGTGGCTTTCGAAAAGTCCCGAAGCCGACAAGCAGATTATCCTCAACACAACGATGAACCGTGGCGACAAAAGCATTTCCTTAGTGCAAGGCGAACGCTTGACTTTCAACGCTTCGAACTGGAACAAACCTGCCTATCTGGTTTTTCAGCTCGACCCGAAACTGACAAGCGGAAGCTCGGCGGAATACAAAGCCTTGTCGGGAAACATTACCTTGGCGTGGTCGGTAACCTTCTTCGTACTTGCCGGATTGTTTATTTTGTTTAGTTTTTACCATAAGATATTTTTACCGAAACCCGACTCCGACAAAGGTTTGGAACATGTTACGGCTAAAACCATCTTAAGCGATTTTGCCGACACCTTCGTTTCTTTCTTCAAAAAACCGGGTGTAGGAAAAGCCATTTTCTTTATGCTTACCTTCCGTTTCTCGGAAGCGCAGGCTCTGAAACTGATCAATCCCTTCCTGCTCGATTCGCGCGATGTGGGCGGCTTGGGACTGACAACGGGCGAAGTCGGTTTTGTTTACGGAACAATTGGTATTATCGCCCTTACCTTGGGCGGAATTATCGGTGGATTGGTGGCTGCAAAAGGCGGATTGAAAAAGTGGATTTGGCCCATGACTCTAAGTATGCTGCTTACCATCGCCACTTTTGTGTATCTGAGTTTCTCGCAAACCGAAAGCCTGATGGTGATAAATATCTGCATTTTTGTTGAACAATTCGGTTACGGATTCGGATTTACAGCCTATATGCTCTACCTGATGTATTTCTCGGAAGGAGAACAAAAAACGGCGCATTACGCCATCTGTACCGGATTTATGGCATTGGGAATGATGCTTCCCGGAATGTTTGCCGGTTGGCTGCAAGAATTGCTCGGCTACAATCATTTCTTCGTTTGGGTAATGATTTGCTGCATTGTTCCGATAGTGGCAGTCGGCTTATTGAAGATAGATCCGAATTACGGAAAAGCGACTAAAAAAGCTTAGTCGAAACAAGAAGCAATGAAATAACACGAGGGTGCGCTTTAAGTAAAATAATTAAAATGAAACAACCGACGGCGGTCGTTAAGCTAAATTGAAGTTCGCAGAACAAAGGACAACGGTCGAAGAGCCAAAAAAAACAAATCAAGACAAAGGACAGCGGTCGTTAAGCCGGATTGAAACTTGCAGAACAAAGGACGGCGGTCGATTGAGCAAAAAAAGCTAATCGAAACAAAGGACGACAGTCGATGCGCCGAATCCTGTCAGGCAAAACAAACGACGACAGTCGAAAGGTCGGAAAAAGCAAATCAAGACAAACGACAGCGGTCGAAGGACAAAAAATGTCCCTGAAAGTTGATTTTTCATATAAAGATTCTTAATAGTGATTGATAATTA
>DAIOHI010000447.1:0-2572 GCA_036744815.1 Paludibacteraceae bacterium | reverse complement strand
AGCACAGCAATTATATTACGCGCTATTTTAAAGATCCTCGCTTGCAAAAAGCTTTTACATTTCAAAACATCTACGTCGGGCAAAATCCTTATCGACAACCGGCTTTTTTCTCCATGGTTTCGGCTTCCGAAATTAAGGAAGGGGCTTTGTTTCCGAAAGGCGGAATGCACACAGTTGCAAAAAAGCTAATGGAAAGAGCCGAAGAATTGGGAGTGAAAATTCATCTGAAAAAGGAAGTTAAACAGATTATCGTCAATGCCGACAAAACAGAAGGAATATTGCTTGCAGATGGGGAGCGAATAGAATCGGACATCGTGATAGCAAATGCCGATTTGCCTTATGTTTACGATCAATTGCTTCCCGATAAAAAAGCTGCCGCGAAGCTGAAAAAGAAAGATTATTCCTGTTCGGCTATCGTTTTTCATTGGGGAATCGATAAAACATATCCCGAATTGGCTCAGCACAGCATCTTCCTCAACGAGCCCTACAAAGAAGGTATGGAAATGATTTTCGCTGAAAAATCCATTTCTGCCAATCCCAGTTTTTACATCCATTCACCCGGAAAAACAGATCCGAGCGCTGCTCCCGAAGGAGAAGATAGTTGGTCGGTAATCGTTCCGGCAGGGCACGTAGAGGAAAACATCGGTCAGGATTGGGACGAACTGAAACAACGAGCCCGAACAGCCATTATCCGTCGTTTAACTGAAATCGGAATATCCGATATCGAAGAACATATAAAATTTGAAACCTGCTTTACGCCTCAAACATGGGTGAATTATTGCAACGTAAGCAAAGGTTCGGTATTCGGAAGCATCAGTCATAAAATTTTCCAAATGGGATATTTCCGTCCGCACAATCGGCACGAAAAATATAAAAATCTGTACTTTGTGGGAGGAAGCACGCATCCCGGCAATGGTGTTCCATTGGTGCTTCTATCATCCAAACTGACATCGGAACGAATAATAAAAGAAGAATTTAATTAAAAAGGGTTTTACATTCAGCTTTAAATATGAAAAAGAAGGACTTGCTCGAAAGCAGCATATATTGGGAGATTTTCCATTCTATTGATTTCGACAAGATAGTCGATCACCCGAACATACTGATTGCGGCGCATTTTTGGGACAAAGAACGCTATCAGGCGGCAAAAGTTTGCTATAAATTTATGCGCGCCGTGGACGATCTGGTGGATAATTACAAAAGCGAACACAAGGGAATTGCTCTTGACGAAAAACCGCATCTTGAACAAAAAGTAAAGGAATGGATAAGCATTGTGATGAATAATGAAGACAAGAATGCCCTTTATGCCGAAGTAACGGAAACGATACGACGCTTTCATATTCCGGCAGCGCCGCTCGAAGATTTTGCCCAATCAATGATTTATGATATTTATAACGACGGCTTTCCTACGCTGCAAGGTTTTCTCGATTATGCGAATGGCGCTTCCGTCGCTCCGGCTTCTATTTTCGTACATTTATGCGGATTGCGGCAAGAAAAGGACAGCTATCTTCCGCCTCTTTTCGATGTAAAAAAAGCCGCCACGCCTTGTGCTATTTTCAGCTATTTGGTGCATATTATTCGCGATTTTGTGAAAGATCACCTGAACCATCTGAATTATTTCCCCGACGATTTGCTGCAAAAATACGAGCTCGATCGCGAAAAACTTTTGACTATGGCGCAAGGTGGCGAGCTGTCTGAAGGATTCCGTAAACTGATTGCGGAACTTTACCTTGCTGCCGACGAATACCGTATAAAAACTTTAACCGAAATTGAGCGAATAAGCCCTTTGCTTGAAACCCGAAGCCGCTTGAGCCTTCATATAATATTTTCGCTTTACACCATGGTTTTCGAACGAATCGACGTGAAGCACGGAAGTTTCAGCAGCAAGGAATTGAATCCGACTCCCGCGGAGATAAAGGCGCAAGTTCGGCAGATAATTTTGAGTTTCGAAAAAGAAGAAGGTTTAAGCGTCCAAGTGGATTAACTTCATTTTCAGCAAGCCTTCGAAATCCCTTTCAAAGTTAGGAGTAAATATATTTTGTCCTATTTGCATTGCTATTTCTTTCACGTCCCAAAACCTGCCTTCGGAAATTTCCGTTGGATCGGGCGATATTTCACCATCAAAAACCGTATAAAACACGCTTGTAAGTTCGGCTTCCAAATCGGTAACAATCTTATGACGGAACAGAAAATGAGCTTGAAATTCCGTGATAGCTAATTCTTCAAAGGCTTCTCTTTTTACTGCATCTTCCACCGCTTCGCCTAAATCGACATGCCCTCCTACGGAAGTATCCCATTTATCGGGCTGCACATCCTTTTTCGACGAGCGTTTTTGCAAATAAAGTTTGCCTTCGGAATTAAAAACATGAAGATGAATTACCGGATGCAGCAAAAATGTTTTAGCATGACAGACGGCACGAGTCGCCTGCCCGATAACCTTTCCGGACTCATCAACCAAAGGGAAAACCTCGTCTTCTCTATCTTCCATTTCCGATTCTTCTGTTTTTTTATGTAAAAATACAGCTTGGTTTAACATAAACCGCAACTGTAGAAACGAACAAAACTAATTAGTAGA
>DAIOHI010000446.1:0-2576 GCA_036744815.1 Paludibacteraceae bacterium | reverse complement strand
TCGAAAGTAACATTGCTGGCGACGGGCGGCATCGGAAGCGTATATCAGGCAACGACCAATCCCGAAATCGCAACCGGAGACGGCATTGCCATGGTGCATCGGGCACGTGGTTTGGTTAAAGATATGGAGTTCGTACAGTTTCATCCCACGGCTTTGTATAGTCCCGGCGAACGCCCCACTTATCTGATAACCGAAGCCATGCGTGGTTACGGAGCGGTTCTCCGCACTCAAGATGGAAATGAATTTATGCAGAAATACGACAAACGGGCTTCACTAGCTCCGCGCGATATTGTGTCGAGAGCTATCGACAACGAAATGAAACTCCGAGGCGACGATTACGTTTATCTCGATGTAACGCATAAAGACGCAGAAGAAACAAAGAAACATTTTCCGAATATTTATAAAAAATGCCTTGAAAAAGGCTTTGACATTACAAAGGATTACATTCCCGTTTCGCCTTGCGAGCATTATCTCTGTGGCGGTATTGTGGTCGACTTGAATGCCCGCACATCCATCAATCGTTTGTATGCCGCCGGCGAATGTTCCTGCACAGGGCTTCACGGAGCGAATCGATTGGCTTCTAATTCGCTTATCGAAGCCATTGTTTATGCCGATGCCGCAGTAAAAGACGCTTCGAAGATAATTAGCGGATTATCCTTCAATACCGAAAT
The DNA here is from genome assembly GCA_036744815.1 of Paludibacteraceae bacterium. Lineage (GTDB taxonomy): Bacteria > Bacteroidota > Bacteroidia > Bacteroidales > Paludibacteraceae > H1. Next base: position 1,905 of record DAIOHI010000446.1, on the reverse strand, counting down.
ACCTGCATGGAATGATGAAGGAACGTCCTTACCCGAAGAAATGGTGTTGATAACCCAAAGCTTCCGTGAAGTAGAGCAGATTATGAGCAGCTACGTAGGTATTGTCCGTTCCAATCTGCGTTTGCAAAGAGCTATGACTCGTTTGGGAATTCTCTATCGTGAAACGGAAGATCTCTTCGAACGCTCAGTTGTATCGCGCGAAATATGCGAATTGCGTAACGTAATTAGTGTCGCTTATCTGATTATCAAACAAGCCTTGCTCCGCAAAGAAAGCCGTGGACTGCATTACACAATAGATTATCCGAAAAAAGTGACGCTATAACGTTAATTTATAACAATCAACAAATCGTAAATTTTATTTATATGATCAAACACATTGTATTTTTCAGTTTGGCAGAGCATGCCGAAGGCAAATCGAAAGCGGAAAACGCACAAATAATAAAAGAAGGATTGGAGAATCTGATCCATTCAATTCTTGAATTGAAAAAGATAGAAGTTGGTATTAATTCCCCGAAAGCTCCGCAAGGCAACTACGATATTTCGCTCTACTGCGAGTTCGACAGCTTCGAGGATTTGGACATCTATCAAGTACATCCCGAACATAAAAAAGTAGCCGCTTACATCGGGAAAGTGCGCAGCGGTCGCGCTTGCGTTGATTACGAAGTGTAAAATTTCTTTGCTTCTCTCGCTCTGATTAGCAGTGCTCAATTTACCGACACAGCATAATGTCTGGCAGCCATGCTTCTTGCAAATTGTAAGTTTTTATTATCATTTACATATAAATTGTAGTTTTTATTAAAAATATTTTTGCATTAAAAAGAAAATACCTTATATTTGCAGGCGTAATTCAAAAAAGAAAAGAATGCAACTAAATAATTCATATTGGTGGTGGCACTTACAAAAATTACTTTGTGAGCAAGACTTCCCTATGTTTTAGTATGATATTTTAATTAGTATAGCTAAAAAGCCTGTCGAGACTCACGACAGGCTTTTTTTTGTAGCCATTACTCTCCCAAAGAGGGGACTTTATGAAAGAAAAATAAAAAAAAATAGATATGAAAAAGAATAATGAAATGCAAGCTGTATCAAAATCCCCATCTGGGCTTGGTTATTATGGCGAATTTGGCGGAGCTTACATTCCCGAAATTCTCTATGATAATGTTGAAAATCTAAAGAATAATTATTTGAAAATACTCGAAGACACTGCCTTTAAAAAGGAATTCGACGATTTGTTGCACAACTACGTAGGTCGCCCTTCTCCACTGTATTTAGCCAAGCGTCTTTCAACGAAATACGGATGCAAAATCTATCTCAAACGCGAAGATCTCAACCACACCGGAGCACATAAAATCAACAATACTATTGGGCAAATATTACTGGCTCGGCGTATGGGAAAAACGCGCATTATTGCCGAAACGGGAGCAGGACAGCACGGCGTGGCAACCGCCACTGTTTGTGCCCTTATGAATATGGAATGTGTGGTGTATATGGGCGCGACGGATGTAAAACGTCAGCACTTCAATGTGCAGAAAATGCAGATGTTAGGCGCGACGGTCGTTCCGGTTACCAGTGGAAATATGACGCTGAAAGATGCTACCAACGAAGCTATCCGCGATTGGTGCAGCAATCCTGTGGACACGCATTATATTATCGGTTCAACGGTGGGACCACATCCTTACCCCGATTTGGTCGCACGTTTACAGTCGGTTATCAGCCAGGAAATAAAAGCGCAATTACTCGAAAAGGAAGAACGCGATTATCCTGACTATCTGATTGCTTGCGTTGGAGGTGGCAGTAATGCCGCAGGAACAATTTATCATCACATCGACGATGAACGAGTGAAAATTATTCTTGCCGAAGCGGCAGGAAAAGGCATTGATAGCGGAGAGTCGGCGGCAACTATTC
>DAIOHI010000445.1:0-2582 GCA_036744815.1 Paludibacteraceae bacterium | reverse complement strand
TTATTGAAATGGGAGCCAATCATCCCGGCGAAATTCGAGAATTGGCAGCGATTGCATCGCCCGATTACGGGATCATTACCAATGTTGGCAAAGCGCATTTGGAAGGATTCGGCTCTTTTGAAGGAGTGATGCGTACCAAATCAGAGCTTTATGAATTTATTGCTCAAAACGGAGGAAAAATCTTTATCAATGCGGATAATGATTATTTAAGGTCGATGGCGCAAAAAGCAGGTCTTACTCCGGAAAAATGGATAAAATACGGAAAATCAATAAATAGCGACTTGTTTGTAGAAGGCGAAATTCAGAACAATATGCCTGTTTTGGAAATGAAATGCCGAACGAATGCCGATTCTTTTGTAATAAAAACGAATTTGGTGGGAGGATATAATGCTGAAAATGTATTGGCAGCCATTTCGATTGGACATTTCTTTGGTGTTTCAGATAAAGAAATTACGCTTGGATTGGAGAATTATACTCCGAAAAATAATCGGTCGCAAATGATTGTATCCGAGAAAAATACCTTGATTGTAGATGCTTACAATGCTAATCCGAATAGTATGAGCGAAGCAATTCGTAACTTTGCACAAATAAAGGCGGATCGAAAGTATCTGATTTTAGGAGATATGCTCGAACTCGGAAAAGAAAGCGAAAAAGAGCATCAAAATATTATTGAAGAACTCGAATCGAATGGTTTTACGAATGTTTTCTTGCTTGGAAAGCAATTTGCCGAAGCGAAACATCGATTTCTTTCTTTCGACGATTCGGCAAGTTTTGTTGAATACTTGAAAGCGCATCCAATCAGCAATGCTTGGATATTAATAAAAGGATCGAGAGGAATCAAATTAGAAAAAACGATAGAGTTTTTATAAACCTTGAATAAACAAAGAGGAGATGAATAAGAAAAACTTAGTCATTATTTTAGTTGCGATTGTTATTGCCGCATTAATCGGACTTGTTCTTTATTTTATGCAAAGCAATAAGCAAAAAGACCAAGAAATGCAGGAGTTGGTCGAAATGATGAATTTCGAAAAAGAACAACTTGAAAATGAATATGTCGATTTGACCAACGAATTTGATGGCTATATGCCAAATTTAAAAAACGATTCGTTGATAAAATTACTTGATAGTGAAAAGCTGAAAGTTCAACAATTATTGGAAGAATTACGAATTACGAAAGCGACAAATGCTCGCCGTATCAATGAGTTAAAAAACGAATTGGCAACCGTTCGAAAAGTGATGATTCATTACGTTCAACAGATTGATTCGCTCAATGTGGCGAATAAACGCTTGACATCTGAAAATGTTGAAGTGCGTCAGAAATACAGAGCTGCAAGCGAAACCGTTGAAATTCTATCGAAAGAAAAAGAATCTTTGAATGAAGTTGTGACCCGAGCTTCTATTATGGAAATCGGCAATTTCAATGTCATTACGCTAAATAGAAGAGATCGAAAAACGAGCCGTCTTTCACAGATAGCTACTTTGCAATTTAATTTTTCGATAGCAAAAAACGTTACGGCTTCGGCGGGAAAGAAAACGCTATATTTGCGCATCACGCGTCCCGACGATGTTGTCTTGTCGAAAGGAACGGCTAATGTTTTTGCATTTGAAGATAAAAATATCGCGTATTCGGCAAAAAAGGAAGTCGAATATGAGAACGAAGAATTGCAAGATGTCATTTATTGGAAAGTTGAGGAAATGTTACCAACAGGAATGTATCGTGCCGATTTTTTCCTTGATGGAAGCCGAATAGGTAGTTTCGCTTTTGAACTGAAGAAATAAGAATTGATTTAATTTACAAAATAACAATAATGAAAAAAATAGTTTTTTTCGCCTTTTTATTACTGGCTACCATTGCCTTTATGTCTTCATGTGAGCGAAATGATAATCAGGAGTGGAAAATGATAAACGACCAATGGTGGACAGAATGGGAAAAGGAAGTTAAAGCTTATAACGACACCGTTGATACCATCCGCTATCGTCCTGACGGCGATAAAATTGACACAATTAGAGTATATAAATATCAAACTACTGAAAGTGGGTTGATATATAAAGTTATTCTTGATGAAGGTTTACGTTATCCGAATGAAAATAGCTACGTAAAAGTTACTTATACCGGAAGTTTTATTAATGGAAGAAGTTTTGATTCTATTAGCGAACCCACATGGCTGAAACTGACTCAGCTTGTTCCGGGGTGGTTGGAAGGATTAAAAACAATTAAAGATAGAGGAAAAATAAAACTCTATGTTCCTTACACCTTAGGTTATGGCGAAAGCGGAAGTGGCTCAATTCCACCCTATTCGATGTTAGTTTTTGATGTTCATTTACACGATTCGTTATACTAAAAAAATCAATTTTAATATGAAACGGATATTACTTATCGCTTTTGCTGTTTTTTCCGTTTCGGCTTATGCATCCGAATATACAGTAAAAAATATTCCGAATCCGAAAACAGCGGATGCGCATGCTTATGTTTCCAATCCCGATGGAATTTTAAATGCATCAACAGTTTCCGAACTTAACATTTTGCTCGATTCACTTGAAGCACAGACCGGAATTGAAGTTGCTGTAGTTGTGGTGAATTC
>DAIOHI010000444.1:0-2598 GCA_036744815.1 Paludibacteraceae bacterium | reverse complement strand
AGAAAAGCCTTTGTAACGCAAATTCAATAAGATGTCGAATTGTGTATTTGTCAGAACGGGGCTATCCATCATAATCATTTTACACAATTCGGGTGCGGGTTCGAGCAGGTTTTGATGCAGTGAACCGGCGTAACCGACGAGCGACATTACCAATTCTTCGCGAATTGGGTCGATAGGCGGATTGGTTACTTGCGCGAATTGCTGACGGAAATATCCGAACAAACGCTGCGGTTTATCCGAAAAGGCAGCTAAAACCATGTCGTTGCCCATTGACGAAACCGGCTCTTTGCCTTCATTCGCCATTGGGATAATCAAGTGTTCCAAATCTTCGCGGGTGTATCCGAAAGCAATCAGAAGTTCCTTATAATTAGCTAAATCAGTTTTTACCGTTCGCCCTGAAGAAATGTCGTTGATGTCCACGCAATTTTTTTTCAACCAATCACGGTAGGGAAAGGCTTTCGCCAGTTCTTCTTTCAATTCTTTATCGAGATATACTTTTCCTGCTTCGGTATCTACCATTAGCATTTTTCCTGGCTTCAAGCGACCTTTGCGTTTGATTGTAGCCGGATCGAATTCGATGGTTCCTGTTTCGGAAGCAATTACCATGATATCGTCGTTGGTAATCAGGTAACGAGCAGGGCGAAGTCCGTTTCTATCCAGCATTCCGCCGGCATAACGTCCGTCGCTGAAGAGTAGGGTCGCAGGTCCGTCCCAAGGCTCCATAAACATGCTGTGATATTCGTAGAATGCTTTCAAGTCGTTCGAAATGGGGTTTTTCTCATTCCAACTTTCAGGAACAAGCATCGCCATAGCATGAGGAAGACTTTTGCCCGACATTACCAAAAATTCGAGTACGTTATCAAGCGAAGCACTATCGCTCATTCCGGGTTGCACAATCGGATTCAACTCTTTCAAATCGCCCAATAAGTCGGATTTTAATACGCTTTCGCGTGCTTCCATCCAATAACGGTTGCCGCGAATGGTGTTTATCTCACCGTTGTGTCCTAACATGCGGAAAGGTTGTGCCAAATCCCATGTGGGCAGCGTATTGGTGCTGAAGCGTGAATGCACCAGAGCTATGGCACTTGTAAAGTTTTTATCTTGTAAATCGGGAAAATATTCGCGTAATTGCAAGGATGTGAGCATGCCTTTATAAATCATCTGTTTGGTAGAAAGACTTACAATATAAAAGCTGCGTTCTTTGGCAATGCTTGATTTTAGAATGGATTTCTCAATCTTTTTCCGAACGATGTAAAGTCGGTGTTCCAGTTCATTTTGATTCTGACAACCAACAACAAATATCTGTTTAATAAGAGGTTCGTTCGAAGATGATATTTCTCCCAGAATATCACTATTGACAGGAATATCCCGTATGGCTAATAATTTCAATCCTTCTTTTTCGACGGTTTCGCGGATGACATTCAAACAAAGTTCGGCTTTTTTCTCCTCTTTAGGAAGAAAAACCAATCCGGTTCCGTATTTTCCCGTAGCGGGAACAGGAATGCCTTGTAAAAGAATAAATTCGTGGGGAATTTGAAGGAGGATTCCGGCTCCGTCGCCGGTTTTGTTGTCGGCACTTTCCGCTCCGCGGTGCACCATGTTTTCAAGTACTTGCAAGCCTTTTTCGACAATATCGTGCGATTTCTCACCTTGGATTTGCAAAACAAGACCTACACCACAAGCGTCATGCTCGTTTTCAAATGAATACAGCGAACGCTGGTCATACTCATCGCTAAGCATTGAAGACTTCATAATATATTTGTTTTATAATGCAGTTTATTTTGTGAATGTAGCTGCGGATAAACTGCTCGTGTGTTTAAGAATAGCTTTTGTCTGTTAATCCTTATTGTTTGCAGCCAACGAATAAGCCTGTTCGAAAATCGGGCGGATTATATGAAAACTTTTTAGCCGATTTTAAAACAGCCTGTAGAGGCTTAAAACAACAATCTCTTTATACCTTAAGCTTTTACCCTATTCCGAAGTAACAGCTTGTAAACTAACCTGCCGAATTTCGGCAATACCTATCAAAACTTATTTTTAAGCTTTCCCAAAGTTTAAAATCTTTGGGAAAGCTTTGATTTTTGTTCTCTTATTAGAGAAATTATCTTGTGAACAACAATTCTCTATATTTTGGCAAAGGCCACAATTCATTGTCAACAATCAATTCCAATTTATCAATTTGATAACGAATTGAATCGAAGAATGGCAACACTAAATCGTGATAAGCGATGGCTTTTTCGTGTTCGTGTTCAATTTTGTTTGCCATTTTGCGCGCTTCAACCATCGCTGAAACATCTTTTTTAATAGCTGCAATACGATCCGCGATTTCTTCGATAAGTGCCAAGTCGATTTCCGAAATTTTAGCTGCTTTATCTGCGGGATATACTGCTTTTATTTTATATACATTGTCGAGCAAAAGCGATTGATATTTTGTGGCAACGGGAATAATATGATTCAATGTTAAATCGCCTAATACGCGAGCTTCGATTTGAATTTTCTTCGTATAAGTTTCCCATTTTACTTCGCTGCGAGCATGTAATTCTTTTTCAGGATGTACGCCTATTTCGGTAAACATTTTGATGCTTTCTTCCGAAGTGT
>DAIOHI010000443.1:0-2601 GCA_036744815.1 Paludibacteraceae bacterium | reverse complement strand
GCTTCGAATGCCAGCAGATATTGATATTTATCGGTTCCCATCATTGTCAAACCAATTTGCTTAATTTCAGGAGTTGCGCCCGCAGCGTAATCGTAAAACTTGCTTACATTGTGTACGATAATATGCGTACAAAACGCCAAACCTGCGACCGAAAGCGAAGCCACCAAAAGTTTTTTACCAAAAGGCTTGGATGGAGCCGACTCTCCGGGTTTGTGCGTAAGTAAAATGGCGAAAATAAACAACACCATGATACCGCCTGCATAAACGGCTATTTGTACCGCCATCAAATATTGATATCCGAGTAACAAATACAATCCGGCAACAGCCAGCAACACAAATAATAAGAAAGTTGCTGAACGTATAATGCGTTTCGTAGCTACTGCCATTATTGAGAAAAACGCAATAACTGCCGCTAAAATGTAAAATATAATTTGTTCTGCCATATCTTTTTAAGAGTTTAGAGCCAAGATTAAAGACATAAGACTCTTTTTATTTTTCTTCCTTTGTTTCTTTCAATTCGGGTTTAACTTCCTCTACTGTCGCTTTTTCTTCAATTTTTGGAGCCTCTGCCGGTTTTACTGCTTTAGGAGCTGGAGCTTCTGCTTTAGGCTCTCTTTTTTTCTCACGCAGTTTCGAACCTTCTTTATTAAGCTGTTCTCTTAGTTTGTCGCGAGTGAAAACAGAATTTTCGAAGTCGTTGGAAAACTTGATGGCATCCGAAGGACAAGTAATTACACATAAATTACAAAAAGTACAAGAACCTAAATCGTACAAATAGGTATCCAATATTTTTTTCTTTTTTCCGTCTTCCGTCTCTATTGTTTTGGAAATAACCTTAATCGTACCGTTCGGACAGTTACTTTGACAAATACCGCAAGCCGTACAAGCATGTTCGTTGCTTTCGTCGTGCGGCATGGTAAGAGTCGCGCGCCAACGATCCGAAATGAAAAGCGTTGTATTCCTATTTTCGGGATACTCCTGCGTTACTTTTTTAGTCCATAATTCCTTCCAGGTCTCGCCCATACCTGTGAGCAAAGACTTGATTCCTACAAATAGACCTTTAAAATAATTTTGTGACATATATTATATTTCAAGATTCCAAAATTTCTTATTTCAAGACTACTGATTTCAAGATTCTTTTTATTTTCTATCTTCTAATTTATACCTGTTCTTAATTGGCAAACACATTCGGGAACAAACCGGTCAAAGTTAAGCCCGATAGAACAAGAATTACCATTACCAAAATATTTACCAAATTGATCGGTAAGAGATATTTCCATTCGAGATTCAACAATTGGTCGATACGCAAACGAGGGAAAGACCAACGTACCCAAAGGCTTAAGAATATCAATACACCTGTTTTTGCAAAGAACCAAACGTAAGACGGAATATACCACATAACTTGATTGAATACATCCCAGCCTTTTATTTGAATTGGCATCCATCCACCAAGGAAAACCGTAGTTGCAATAGAAGCGATAATGAACATATTCAGATATTCAGCCAAATAGAAAAATCCGAATTGAAGTCCAGAATATTCCGTGTGATAACCGGCTATCAATTCCGATTCAGCTTCGGGCAAGTCAAAAGGTCCACGATTGGTTTCGGCATGTCCCGAAATCAAGTAAATAACAAAAGCGATAACCGCGGAAATATGTCCGTTGAACAAATTCCAGCAATAACGTTGTCCTTCTATCATTTCCGAAAACTGCATAGTTCCCGATAACACAACAATCGTCATCAGCGAAAGTCCAGCCGAAAGTTCGTAACTGATAAACTGTGCACCGCTTCGCATGGCTCCCACCATCGAATATTTGTTGTTGCTCGACCATCCTGCCAAAAGAATACCTACGATACCCAATGACGAAACGGCAAGTACGTAAAACACGCCTATATTAAAGTCGATCACATGCAAACCCTGACCAAAAGGAATTGCTCCGAAAGTAAGCATCGAAGCCACAATCATAAAGAAAGGTGCAGCGTAAAACAATACTCTGTCCACTTTTTTTACATAGATAATTTCCTTGATAAGGATTTTCACCATGTCGGCAACGCTCTGGATAATACCCCATTTACCTACACGATTAGGACCAAGACGCGCTTGGAAAAAACCGGTAATTTTACGTTCGACATAGATCAAAATCAATGCAATTACCGCGTAAGCCGCCAACAGCACAACTCCGATAAGTACATACTCGATAAGCCGTGCCCAAAATTCGGGCATTGCACCAAGCAGCAGTTCATCAAACCACGCGGTAAAATGTGAAAGTTCTAATGGTTGCGAATAATTCATATTAAAAACCCCTAAATCCCATATAAAGGGACTTCCTGCGGGGAAGCAGGGTTATATGTTGTTATTATTTCTTTTTATCTGTCAATATCCGGTATCACATAGTCCATTGAACCGCCAATACCGATAAAGTCTGCCAATTTTTCGCCTTTGCAAATTTGCGGCATTACCGCTACTAGAGCCATAGATGGCGAACGGAATTTCAAACGGTAAGGAACTTTGTCGCCGCGGCTGTCGATAAACACACTGAAAATACCGCGTCCGGCTTCCACCGATTGATAATATTCCCCTTCAGGAATACGGATAATCGG
>DAIOHI010000442.1:0-2601 GCA_036744815.1 Paludibacteraceae bacterium | reverse complement strand
TCGATCTGTTATCACGAACGTTCAACACGCGAACTGGCTCTTTCTTATGGAGTATTTCCTATTTATCAAGCAGAAACAGACAATACTCAAAAATACTTTCTTCTCGCCCTAAAAGCTCTTGTGGAGAAAGGTAAAATCAAAGAGGATGATTTTATCTGCTACCTGAGCGGAAGCTTCGGCGAAGGCTTTGGAACTACATTTTTAGAAGTAAATCAAGTCGAAAAGATATTTGCTTCGAGAGGTAAATACTTATTACCAAACTTTTAAAACAAGATTTTTTATTCAGATATTTTATTTGGCAATTCGATTTTATTTTTTCTCATAAAATAAAATCGAATTGCTTTCGTTTAATTTTATTATCGTAGCGCATGAATCTATTACACGAAGACATCACCAAGTCCCTCCAAGTGCTTCATGCCGGAGGCGTTATTCTTTACCCTACCGACACCATTTGGGGTTTGGGTTGTGATGCTACAAACCTATCTGCTGTAAAACGAATTTACGAAATCAAAAAACGTTCCGATACGAAATCGATGCTTACGCTGATTGATAGCACGGCAAAGTTGCAAGCATACGTGGATGAAATTCCCGACATGGCTTGGGATTTGATCGAACTGAGCGAAAAGCCTTTGACTATAATTTATCCAAATGCAAAGAATTTAGCGTCCAATCTGATTGCCGAAGATAAATCTATCGGTATTCGGGTTACAAAAGAATTGTTCTCAAAAACATTATGCGAACGCTTTCGGAAACCCATCGTTTCCACCTCGGCAAACATAAGCGGAGAGCTTTCGCCACAAAACTTCGGAGAGATAAGCGACGAAATAAAATCGGCGGTAGATTATATCGTAAACTTTCGGCAAGAAGAAACATCAAGCCCTAAACCTTCGTCTATTATTAAATTAGGAAAAGGAAATTTAATTCAGATTATTAGGGAATAGGAAAAGCATAAAAAAACAGACATGAAGCAAAAACAGACTCTATTACTTAAATACATTTTTTTCGATCTACTGACAGCCTTTATCGTTTGGATTCTATTCATGTATTTCAGACAAATTGTAAACGACGGAAAATTATTTGAAAACGTTCAGGTATTCATTCCTAAATACAACTTCTTTTCCAGTCTTCTTGTCTATCCTTTCTTTTGCTTATTTGTACATTGGCTATCGGGTTTTTACGTTCATCCCTTCAAATACAAAAAGACAAGTATTGTTTTAACGACTTTTTCTGCTTCAATCGTTATTTCCATAACCATATTTTTCTTTTTACTGCTAGATGATATTGTTGTTTCTTACGAACAATATTATCACTCTTTACTTGTTCTGTTAGCACTTCAATTTTTTATCACAGTTGCAGCAAGATTGGCTATAGCAATAACTGTTAAAAGAAATTACAACACAAAAAAATGGACAATCAACACGATTGTTATAGGAAGCGGAGCCAACGCAAAAAAAATTGCCGATGAAATTCATCGTAAGTCAGAAAGGCATACCATCGTAGGTTTTGTTTCCGAAAAATCGCGAAAATCCGAAACTTCGGTCTCTCCTATTATCGGCTCTATCAATCACATTGACAACATCATTTCCGACTTTAAAGTAGAAGAAGCCATTATTGCATTAGATGACGGAAACGATGAAAAAAAATTATTTTCTGTAATCAACGCGCTTTTTAAATTCAATATTGACATTCGATTCACAGCTCGTGTTTACGAAATTTTAACGGGAAGCGCCAATGTAGATGAGCCAGGAATAAGTCCCTTAGTAAGCATTACCTCGCCTTCTATGCCCGACTGGCAAATTTGCATAAAAAGATTTATTGATATTACGGCATCGATTCTTGCCTTATTAATTCTGCTTCCCATTATTTTATTCTATTCCATATTAGTAAAATTTGATTCGAAAGGACCTATCTTTTACAAACAAGAACGTATTGGGCGTTACGGACGTCCTTTCAATATTTTAAAATTCAGAACGATGTTTGTTGGAGCGGAAAATGGAAGTCCCCAACTCAGCAGCGCTTTCGACGATCGGGTAACTCCTGTAGGGAGAATACTTCGCAGATATCGTTTGGATGAAATTCCTCAGTTTTGGAATGTATTAATAGGAGACATGAGCCTTGTAGGACCACGACCTGAACGGACTTATTACATCAATAAAATTGTTGAGCAAGCTCCATATTATTGCCTGATTTATAAAATTCGTCCGGGATTAACATCTTGGGGACCTATTCGAATTGGATATTCCGACACAATCGAAAAAATGGTAGAACGCCTTAATTACGATATTATATATATGGATAATATGTCGCTGATGACCGATCTTAAAATACTAATCCAAACTGTCGATGTTATTTTTCGAGGAAAAGGCGTTTGACAATTCACTTATTTACGTATTTTTGCAGTTCTGATCTTTAAAGCGATATGGACAAAACTGAAAATTGGTATTCACGTATGCTTGAATGGCGCGAACGACATATTACAGAGCGTCAATTCATCCTATTTTTAAGTCTTCTCGTAGGATTATTTTCCTCACTTGCCGCCTTTTTACTCAAAACATCCATCGATACTATCCACCGATTCGTCAACGGATTATTAAGCGATGG
>DAIOHI010000441.1:0-2606 GCA_036744815.1 Paludibacteraceae bacterium | reverse complement strand
GTTCACAAACATTGGGTGTGATAAGTCCCGACTCTACGCTCTATGCCGAAGTATATGTATCTCCGCGTAACATAGGTTACCTTTATGAAGGAATGCCTGTGAACGTGCAAGTAGAATCGTTTAATTACAACGAATGGGGAACTATTAGTGGTAAAGTGAGAGAAATTTCATCGGACTTTTATTTCGATTCAGGCTCACAAAAGAGCTACTATAAGGTAAAATGCGAATTAAGTCGCGATTTTCTAACGCTAAAAAACGGTAGAGAGGGGCATTTGAAAAAAGGAATGACTGTGCATGCTCATTTCGTACTTACACGCCGAAGCCTCTTTGATTTACTGTATCAAAAGATAGATCACTGGATAAATCCGACACAATATAACGCTTAACCGTTAACTATTGGCAAAATAGTAAACAATTCAACACAAAGGCAAAAGCTATAATAAAATGAAGAAAGGAATAAAAGTAAAACAACACGATATTACCGATTGCGGACCGGCTTGTCTTGCATCTATTTGCGCTTACCACGGTTTGCGTTATCCTATTGCCAAAATTCGGCAATATGCCTACACCGATCAAAAAGGAACAAATTTGCTCGGACTTATTGAGGTAAGCAAACGTTTGGGGTTGGAAGCACGTGGTGTAAGAGGCGATTACGATACTTTAATTCAACACGGCGTTTTTCCTGCTATCGCGCATATTGTGGTAAAAAAAGCTTTGCATCATTTTGTGGTAATTTACAAAGCTACACCAACGCATATTCACGTAATGGATCCGAAAGATGGAAAGATGCACAAACTTACTCGCGAAGCTTTTGAAGAAGAGTGGACAGGCATCCTGTTGTTGATGAAAAAAGAGGAATCATTTCGAGGCGGAAAACAAACAAAAAGTGTGATGCGCCGTTTTGTGGAATTGTTGTTGCCACACAAATCGTTGATGCTACAAGCCTTGTTCGGTGCAGCGATTTTTAGCATTTTAGGCCTTTCTACATCGGTTTATGTGGGAAAAATAACCGATTACGTGCTTATTGATAAAAACTATAATTTACTGCACTTAATGGGCTTTATAATGATTGCCATTATCATATTGCGTACATTTATAGGGTCTATGAAAAGTGTTTTGACTTTACGAACAGGACAACACATTGACGCGGTTTTGATATTGGGATATTATAAACACTTACTTACACTTCCGCAACAATTCTTTGATACTATGCGAGTGGGTGAGATTATTTCACGTGTGGGAGATGCGGTAAAAATACGCAATTTTATCAATAACGTTTCCATTGACCTTGCGGTAAATGTGATGATACTTTTCTTTTCGCTTTGCGTGATGTTTATATATTCGTGGCAGTTAGCTTTGATAACGCTTGCATCCGCACCGCTTTTTTTAATTATTTACGTGGGTTTCAATCGGCTTAATCGAAAATACCAGCGACGTATCATGGAATCCAATGCCGAGTTGGAAAGTCAGTTGGTTGAATCAATAAACTCTATAAACACTATAAAGCGCTTTGGTGTGGAAGATTTTGCCAACGTGAAAACCGAAATTCGCTTTGTAAGGCTTTTACGGAACACGTTCCGAAGCATATATGGAGCTATTTTGGCACAAGGTGGAATTCAATTCGTATCGTCGGCAATTACGGTAGCGGTGCTTTGGGCAGGCAGTACGCTGGTTATTAAACAACAAATCACGCCGGGAACGTTAATGGTGTTTTATTCGCTGGTAGGATATGTTATTTCACCTATTGGTTCGCTCATCACTGCCAATCAGACCGTACAAGACGCCCTTATTGCTGCTGATCGTTTGTTCCAAATAATGGATTTAGATCGTGAAGAGCAAGATACCGGACGCAAGCACGAGATTAGTCGTTCTTATATGGGTGATATTACTTTGCAAAATGTTTCGTTCCGTTATGGAACTCGTAAGCAGGTCTTTACCGATTTGTCGCTAACCATTCCCAAAGGGCAAATAACAGCCATCGTGGGCGAAAGCGGCTCAGGTAAAACCACTCTTGTTTCGTTGTTACAAAATATTTATCCTATTCAAGGCGGGAGCATTAAGATTGGAAAATTTGATATTAAACAAATAACTAACGACAGCCTTCGTGCATTGGTCAGTACTGTTCCGCAACAAATAGAGCTTTTTGCAGGAAGTATTATCGAAAACATTGCATTGGGAGACTTTCAACCGGATGTAAAACGAATATTGGAAATTGCGGAGCAGTTGGGTTTGAATGATTTTATAAGCAAATTGCCTAACGGATTTTCCACTTATATCGGCGAACAGGGAGCTTCGTTGTCGGGAGGAGAAAAACAACGCATTGCAATTGCCCGTGCTTTGTATAAAAATCCTGAAGTGTTGATTTTTGATGAAGCAACATCATCGATCGATTCCGTATCGGAAAAATATGTGCGTGAAACGCTTAATAGTTTAGCAGCCGAAGGAAAAACCATAATTATTATAGCGCACCGATTAAGCACTGTCCGCCATGCCGACAACATAGTGGTTTTAAAAGAAGGAAATTTAGTGGAATCGGGCAAGCATGATGAGTTGTTACTACAAAAAGGCGTGTATGCTCATTTGTGGAACGAACAGTTTAATATTAT
>DAIOHI010000440.1:0-2611 GCA_036744815.1 Paludibacteraceae bacterium | reverse complement strand
AAAGTCATGGCATTGAGGAAAGCCTGCTTTGTCGCAATGCTTCGAGGAAGAACGCGATCATCACCGTCGCGATAATACTTATATGCGTTCTCAACAATCAGTTTTGCTGCGTCTTTGAATAAATTCAGACGATTGGCATGAGTTGCAACGATGGTTCCGTTTCCGGGCAAGGCAAGTCCGATGGCTTCGTTGAGGCAGTTCATCGAGTTGGCGGTGAACATTCCCGAACAGGAACCGCAAGTAGGACAAGCCGAATTTTCGATACGTGATACTTCCTCGTCCGAAACATTATCGTCGGCAGCTTTTACCATTGCGTCGATTAAGTCAAGTTGCTTGCCGTCCAATTTTCCCGCTTCCATCGGTCCGCCCGAAACAAATACAGCAGGGATATTCAGCCTCATAGCCGCCATCAACATTCCCGGTGTTATTTTATCGCAATTGCTGATGCAAACCATGGCATCGGCTTTATGTGCGTTTACCATATATTCCACGCTGTCGGCTATAATGTCGCGCGAAGGCAGGGAATAAAGCATACCATCGTGTCCCATGGCAATTCCATCGTCGATGGCAATCGTATTGAATTCAGCAGCGAAGCAACCCAGTTTTTCGATTTCGGTTTTTACTAATTGTCCGATATTGTGCAAATGAACGTGTCCCGGAACGAATTGAGTAAAGGAATTTACAATGGCAATAATAGGTTTGCCAAGTTGCTCTTTTTTCATTCCGTTTGCTTGCCAAAGCGCCCGTGCACCTGCCATACGACGCCCTTGTGTACTTGTTGAGCTTCGAAGAAAAGCCTCGTTATTTTTATCCGAATTCATTTGTGTCTATAATTTTCTTGTTCTATTTTCTTTTAAATATACTCTTCTTTGAAGAGCTTGAAAAGCTATAAAAAAAACCTTTCTCCGTTATAGTGAGAAAGGTTTTTTAATGAGCTTTTATATATCCATTTACATTCATGTAACCATCCTCACCTCTGATTTTTGACCAAAAGTAACACGACGAGTACGAGAATAGAAATGCTGTATAACATATTTTTTGTTTAGAATCGATTGCAAAGATAAAGCATAATATTAGAAATACAAATAGTTTGAAAGAAAAAAAGCGTATTATTTTTCATTTTAAAACATCGATGCGCTTTTTTATTATGAATGTTCGATATTAATGTAATCGGAATGAAAAGCCGAAACTCATCAATTCTTTAAATTGTATCCGTGCTTTTTCGCTTCCTGCCATAATAACTGTATTGTCGTAACGTGGATTTAACGATATACGAGTGGTCAAAAATCTGTTTACCATAAAGTTGCCTACTATTTCCCAATCAACTTCAACTTTTTCGTAGTTAGTATAAAATTTGAATTTAGAAGATACCTGCAACTCTCTGAATGGAGAATAATTAAATTGCGCGGTAAGCGAACTACCTATTTGATTTAATGCTTTTTTTCCTGTCTCGACACCGAATGAATTTTGATTGATTTTAGTTGTATCGTTCGCATAAACAAACTTGTAAGCCACTGGAGCAATCATCAATGAAAGAATATCTTTATATTTATAATCCATACCAACTCCTAAAGTCATACGCACCGGAGTAAGAAATTTAGTTTTCAAATCCTCGGAATTAACAGCTTTGTAATTCATGAAAAATTGAGTGGAAAATTCCATGTTGCTACTATAAAACCAATTTCCACTTGCTTTGAGACCAAATTTACTGTTTATTTTTAAAATATCATCGTTGGTATTAAACATGCGTAAGGCAGTCGTGTCGTCCACATTCATAAATCCTGCACGCCACTCGCTGTTGTTTTCCCACTGCACATTTTTTTTGTTGTTATAGTTCAATTGTCCCGTCAAAATACCCAGAACAGCCATATTTCCACTACCTCCTTGATGCCAGTTGTCGGACACATAATTTTGCGAAAACTGTATCATGGCGTTTGCCTTTTGTTTCCAAGGTCCGGCTACGGGTTTTTGAACCTCTAATTTTTTTGCCATTTTTGAAGAAATATTTTCATCAACGAATTTTACTTCTTTCAATGGTTTTGTCGAAATAAGAGTACTTTTATTTTTACTTGGGCTTGGCAGTTTAGTAAAAATAGAAGCATATAAATCGATTCTGGTACGGGATATTTCACTTCGTGTATCTTTCCGAATATCATAAACGGATGCCGATTTTACATCAAGCGGCATCATTGTGTAGGATTCATCCAACGAACGCGGAGAATTTGTATGCAGAAAGGTAGTGAAATTCGTAGGAAGCTTCCATTTTATATCCAAGGGTAGCCCCATATAAACGAGGTCGCTAAAAAAAGGACTGCCAAAGTAGATCGTAGAATCCTCTTTGTTCAAAGTCAGCTGATTAAGTGATTCTAATGCTCGAAACATAGACGAATCATTCTTTACGTCTTTACATAAATCCGTAATATATCGGGAAAAATTAGGAATTTCTATTTCTTCTTTTTTTATTATATGAATAGAATCTTTCTTTTTCTCATGTTCTTTTTCTTTCGAAATTTTATGTAAAGAGTCTTTGTTTTCCTCAATAGCCTCTATCGGAGGAGGAGTTTGAAAAATCTCGTCGATATTCGGAAGTATTTTTGCTATCTCTGCGCTA
>DAIOHI010000439.1:0-2612 GCA_036744815.1 Paludibacteraceae bacterium | reverse complement strand
GAAATGAGGAGATTTCGGTCTCCTCATTTTTCTCCGAAAACCGCCGCGGCAGAAAAATTGAAAATATTCAGTCAGAACAAACGACAACGGTCGATGTGTCAAAAAAAGCCGAGCAAGATAAACCACGACAGTCGGTCGGTCAGAAAAAGCCGAGCAAGACGAAAGATGGCAGTCGAATGACAAAAATTGACAGCACCAAGACGAAGGACGACGGTCAATCAATCAGAAAAAGTCAATCAGAACAAACGACAGCGGTCGATCCTTCTGAAAAGATCAATCGGAAAGATGAACGACAGTCGGCAAATAAAAAAGATTGCAAACAAAAGAAGTAACGACGAGAGTTAATCCTAAACATTTCGCAGGGAACATACGACGAAAGTCGGACAAGTAAAACGATTTCAGATTCAATTACCTTAATCAAAACCTAACAAAAATCAATCGTCATGTTATCAATCAGATTCTCTACCCTTTCCACCAAAGGCTTGGCGGCTTTAGCCGAAAGCTGCATTCAACTTACCGAGCAAAATGCAAATAAAGAGGTGGCGAAAAGTCCGCTTTTCGAAAAAATCAAAACATCTTACAACGAGTATAACAACAACCTGATAAAACCCAGCTACAGCGGTATGGGCGATTTCATCAGGCAGCAAGACATTGTTCAAGACCGCTACTATGCCGCCAGCAGACGCTTGCTATTGGGCTTTGCCGCCTTCGAAGGAAGCCGCCGGGCAAAACAAGCACAGAAACTACTAAAAATTTACGATCGACACGGCAGCCCGCTTAACCTGACCTACGCTCAGGAGTCGATATTGCTGCAAAAACTTTTCGAAACGCTCAATCTCCCCGAAAATAAAGCAACGATCGCCGAACTCGGCATTGAAGAAGAAATGGAGCTTTTTGAGCAAGCACACAAAGACTTTTACCGCGTTTACCTCTCGCAGATAGATGCCAACTCCGAATTGCGCCAGCAACCCACAGCCACTTCGCTGCGCAAGGACTTGGAGTCGGCTCTCCGCGACTTTTTCGCCTTCATATCGGCTATGCGCAAACTAAGCGACTGGCAGGATATTTACAACGATCTGAATGAGGTGCTGAAGAAAATAGTGTGAAAATATACACGGATAGCGAATCAATTTCCTTGATTTCTTTTTAAGGGATTTTTCGGTAATTAGGTTAGTATTTAGATGTGATTTCGCTATCCGTGTTTTTTTATTTCATCCCCTTCAAAAAGCTGAATTTACCTCCTTATTGTTGTTTTCCGTCAAGCCGGATAAGTGTTGAATCATTTTCTTACCTAATTTTTTTGAATAATATGGCAAAGAAAAAGAAAAATGTAAGCAAGCAGGTAAGCGTAAAAAAGACCATATCGAAAAGCTATCTCGATAAGGCTGTTTCCGTATCGCGCAAGGTATTGCAAATGCTCGAACTCGACCCCGACCTGATCAACCACTTCAGCAAGAAACAACGACAAAACATGTTTTTGTTACGCTTTTGTCCGCCCCGCGTCTGTAGCGAAAAGGGATATCGGGTTCCCCGAAAACATATCGAATACCTGCGAAATGAAGTCTTTTTTCTATTGAATGAGAAACAAATCGAACAATCGGGCATATCCGTCAGTTTGATGGACATGTGTATTTACGGATGCAGTTTTGTGCTCAACATTCAAAACATCAAAGCCGAAGAAGTAAGCGAAGAACTATGGCAAACGGTAACAATAATAAAACAAGCCATCGAGGGAAACAATTTTTTCAATCGTAAAATCCACGGTCCCTTAATCGACATCATATCCTTCCTAATGCTTCTTTTATCAAAACTCAGTTTCCGTATCTACGAGTGCCGCCTGTCCCTGTCTTCTCTGTCCAGCAACCGTTTCCTGTTCGGATACAGCATCTACATTTCGTCCTTCGAAAACGAGATTATCTATTTTAACCACAACGAAAAAAACCGCATCGCCTACCGTGTAGGAAGAGGAGCCATCGATGTAATTCCCCGTTTGTGGGTTACGATACCGGCTAAATTATTCCGACCCGGAAGCACAAGCGAAAAAGAATTCGATCTTTACATACAGTCGCACAGCTTCCACCGCCTTCGCGAGCGTCTCGACTTGATTGACGCGACATTACGCAACACCATTACAACATGTGCACTACTCGAAAAAAAGACAGTAGTCAGAGCACCCGACGGACGTCCGCTCTTGGCATGCCTATGCGTTAATAAACTTATCGGTTATTTTGTTCTGAAACTACAAGACAACAGAGCATTTATTCTCACATTCCTCCCCTTAGTGAGCGACAAAACACCCGAAGGCAAAAAGTTCTGCGACCGGATGCAGCTAAGTCGTGAAGACGTGATATACCTTGGAATGGATAAATTGAGTTTCTACTACGATGTTGATTTCGAACAAATACCCTTACTGAAAACCACGATGCAAGAATGCAATCTTTGGGATATATCAAGGATATTTAAAGACGATCTGTTAACTCTCGCCGACCACAGTATTGATGAACGAAAAACACAATTCGTCAAGAAATTCTTCGAACAACGCACCGAAACAGAAACAAACAAAGCCGAAGTATTAAACGAAGTAGCAGAGAAATACAATTGAATTGAATAAA
>DAIOHI010000438.1:0-2614 GCA_036744815.1 Paludibacteraceae bacterium | reverse complement strand
TAGTTTGACCAGATTGTTCGTCAGTTCTTACTGTAAATGTTGGATCTTCTTCTGCCAATTTCGATAAACCAATTCCCAATTTATCCAAATCTTTTTGAGTTTTAGGCTCAATAGAAATACCGATAACTGGTTCTGGAAAGTCCATAGCTTCCAATGTAATCGGATGTGCTTCGTCGCACAAAGTATCACCTGTACGGATATCTTTAAACCCAACTCCCGCACCTATATCACCAGCAGAAATATATTCAACCGGATTTTGTTTGTTGGAGTGCATTTGGAAAATACGAGAAATACGCTCTTTCTTTTCAGAACGAGTATTATATACGTAAGAACCTGCATCCAATTTTCCTGAATAAACACGGAAGAAACACAAACGTCCTACATAAGGGTCAGTCGCAATTTTAAATGCCAACGCGCACAAAGGCTCATCAGCACTCGGATGGCGAACTACTTCTTTATCTTCGAAACGAGGATCTTTACCAACAACTTCAGGCGTATCTACCGGACTTGGTAAAAATTTACAAACTGCATCAAGCATAGTTTGTACACCTTTGTTTTTGAAAGAAGAACCGCAAATCATCGGAGTAATTTCCATTGCCAGCGTTCCTTTTCTCAAAGCTCTGTTGATTTCTTCTTCGGTAATAGTAGATGGATCTTCAAAGAATTTTTCCATCAAAGCATCATCGAATTCAGCAATCACTTCAAGCATTTTTTCTCTCCATTCTTGCGCTTCAGCTAACAAAGCTGCAGGAATTTCTTCCACGTGGTATTCAGCGCCCATGGTTTCATCGTGCCAAAGGATGGCTTTCATTTTAATCAAATCAACCACTCCCTTGAACTTTTCTTCTTCTCCAACAGGGATTTGAATCGGACAAGGTGTTGCTCCAAGTACGTCTTTTACCTGACGAACTACTTCAAAAAAGTTGGCTCCCGAACGGTCCATTTTATTCACATAACCGATACGTGGAACATTGTATTTATCTGCTTGACGCCATACCGTTTCCGACTGAGGTTCAACACCACCTACAGCGCAAAAAGCTGCAACGGCTCCATCAAGGATACGAAGCGAGCGTTCTACTTCAACTGTAAAGTCAACGTGTCCCGGAGTGTCAATCAAGTTGATTTTATATTTATTATCGTTAAATGTCCACCATGTAGTTGTAGCAGCAGAAGTAATAGTAATACCACGCTCTTGTTCTTGCGCCATCCAGTCCATAGTAGCAGCGCCGTCATGTACCTCACCGATTTTATGTGTCAAACCGGTATAAAACAAGATACGTTCGGAGGTGGTAGTCTTTCCGGCGTCAATATGCGCCATGATACCTATATTTCTATTGTATTTTAAATCAGCTTTAGCCATTTATTTGTTTTATTTTATACCTTAAAAAAATGTTTTTGCAATGTACTTCTATTATCTCAATTAAAACCGGAAGTAAGCAAATGCACGGTTAGCTTCTGCCATACGGTGAATGTCTTCTTTACGTTTGAAAGCACCACCTTGACTGTTGTATGCATCAACTATTTCGGCAGCCAATTTATCAGCCATCGAACGACCTCCACGTTTACGTGAATATAATATTAAGTTTTTCATTGAAATTGAGTCCTTGCGCTCGGCACGGATTTCTGTAGGAACTTGAAATGTAGCACCACCTACACGACGAGATTTCACCTCCAACAAAGGAGTGATGTTTTCGAGTGCTTTTTTCCAAATTTCGAGAGGAGACTTTTCTTCATTAGGTAATTTGTTTTTCACTACCTCGAGAGAAGAATAGAAAATATCGAAGGCAATTGATTTTTTGCCATCAAACATTAAGTGATTAACGAATTTAGTAACCATCACTTCATTAAAAACCGGATCGGGCAGAATAACCCGTTTCTTTGGTTTCGTTTTTCTCATTGTTTTGTAAAATTTCAGTTTTTGTTTTTTGGTTGCTTTAGTCTGCTTCAACTGATTCCTCCGAATCGTTTACTCAACCTTCATCTGCGACCTTTAAAACTCAAACAAGTGTTTAAACTTGATTTTGTTAAATTCTATACAAGAATATAGAAGACCCGGCAGTCACTACCGAAATCGCTCTATTTATTTCTTGCCTTTACCTTTAGCTGCTGCTGCCGCTGCTTGTCCTGGTTTTGGACGTTTAGCACCGTATTTCGAGCGACGTTGCGTACGACCATTAACACCTGCTGTATCGAGAGTTCCGCGAACTACGTGATAACGCACACCCGGAAGGTCTTTCACACGACCACCACGAACCATTACGATCGAGTGCTCCTGCAAATTGTGTCCTTCGCCCGGAATGTAAGCATTCACTTCTTTCAGGTTAGTTAAACGCACACGAGCCACTTTACGCATAGCCGAATTTGGTTTTTTAGGAGTTGTAGTGTACACACGAACACAAACACCACGACGTTGAGGACATGA
Source organism: Paludibacteraceae bacterium (assembly GCA_036744815.1). Lineage (GTDB taxonomy): Bacteria > Bacteroidota > Bacteroidia > Bacteroidales > Paludibacteraceae > H1. The sequence goes on along the minus strand of DAIOHI010000438.1, from coordinate 192 downwards.
ATCCAAAGCCGGTGATTTGCTGTTTTCCGCCAATACTACTCTTCCTTTTCTAACTAATTGTTGAATTGTAGGCATTTCAATTTACTTTATTTTCTTTAAATACTTTATTATTATCCTTTTGGCTTTTTCTCCAAAATGGCTTGCAAAGATAGGAAGTTTTTTTTTCCTGGCAAAACATCTTTTAGAAATATT
>DAIOHI010000437.1:0-2615 GCA_036744815.1 Paludibacteraceae bacterium | reverse complement strand
ATTCGCCTTGAAGCATATCACAAAAAATACAATAAACTACCTTTAAAAACCGACAATGAGTTTCCATATTACAATTCTGAAGGTAAAGGATATAGCAAAGGCTTCGATCTGTTTATCAACGATACGGAATGTTTCGAAAATTGGGAATATATGATTGCCTATTCTTACAACGATTCGCGTCGTAAATACCTCGATTTTCCCGAGATAAGCGAAACGCCCTTTGCTATGCGGCACAATGCGAGCATCACGCTAAAATATTCCAATTATTCCATTCGAAGCATTATCAGTCTAAGCAATCGATTTGCGAGTGGTCGCGCATATCACAACCCTAATTTCGATGGATATATGAATGCAAAAACACCAAACTATAATTCTCTGGATGCGAGCTGGGTATATTTGGCAAATAAGCGAATTATTATTTATGCGGGATTTTCCAATATTCTTAATCGGACAAATATTTATGGATATGCTTTCAACAACAATGCCGATGGTTCACAAAACAGCTACAACAGTCGACCGATTACGCAGCAAATGAATCAGTCCTTTTATATCGGATGTTTTATTTCACTTGGAAAAAATGCTTCATATAACGCCACAAATTTTTATTAATAAAACAATTAAAAAATGTATTCTTATGAAATCAAATCAATTAATTCGTATTATTGTAGTTTCGATTGTTGTTTTTACTACATCTCAACTTTATGCGCAAAGCTTTCTTCGTGATTCGATCTACGACAAAACAATGTCAATGGCTTTGGCAAAACTCGATTCCGTAAATAGAAATGTAGAAACTGCTCAGCAATGTAAAAATCTTTTTGAACGTATAGCACAAATCTATTCGCAAGAATGGCTTCCGGCTTACTATGCAGTTTATTCTAACATAAACAGTGTTTTTTATGATGTTGAATCGAAAAATAGCGAAGCATTTTTGTCGGAAGCTATCGCTGGCATCGAAAAATTGTATAATTACCCGAATGCCGATTTATCGGAAGTAAATACGCTTAAAGCTTATTATTATACAGCGCTTACGCTTACAAATCCGAAAAAAAATGGTAAAAAATATTTTTCTGAAATAATCGATTTATACGAAAAAGCTATTGAAGAAAATCCCCAAAATCCTCGCCCGATAATTCTTCTTGCTGATTACGAACAACGTTTGCCGGCATTTATACGTTCTAAAAAAAGAAAATACGACGATGAAATAGCTAAAGCAAGAGTCTTATTCGAAAGAGAAGAAGCAAATATAGAAAAACCTTATTGGGGAAAGTATTTTCTGAAAGCTAAATAATATATTTTTAGCTCAATGTTATAAGTAAAATGGAATCACGCATTGTTTTTTCCCTCTTGCTTATTCTGAGCGAGAGGGATTTCTCTTTGTATATTTCTCCAAATCAAAGCTATGCAGTCGTTGTGGAATGGAAGAAAATCGTTCGTTTACCACATAAAAAGTTTTACCGTCCATCGTTGTAATACCTTCCATTTGATGCGGAAAGAATCCAAGATTCATCGTCAAATTGTATCTATCGCCCGAAAAGAAATCGTCTGCTGTGGAATTAGTAAAAACATAGAAAAATTGGCGTGTGAAATTACGGCTATAAGCGCACAAAACCAATAAATTTAAAGAATCCACATAAACCGCATCGGTAATTAAACCTTTGCAATCGTAGCTTTCTTTATATTTCGCCACTTGATTTCCCGGTATTTTGGATAAAGAGAACACATCCGTTTTCTTGCTTTTCCATTGTTTAGTAAACAAATAAATACTGTCGCCCGCTGCAATCATCGCTTCGCAATCAAAATCTGTTGCTCCAAATGCTGCGACAATCATCGCCTCTGAATCAAAGTCTGTTGCGCCAAAAGCTTGTGTAAAATCGCTTTGCGTAGAATATGAAAAATGAATCGTATCTATTTGTATAATGTCTTTTTGAAGTTGTTTTTTATCTAATTTCAAAATTTTAAGATCTCTTCTATTTCCTGCATTATTTCCAAAATCACCAATATAAATATAGTCTTCATCCTGATAAATAGCTTCCCAATCAACACCTTGATGTTCTTTTGAAATAATATATTCCTTATAATTTGAAACAGTATCGGGATCGAAAGCAATAATACGATCGCATCCGCCACTGTCGTTGTGCGACCAAAAACGTCCATCCCAAAATATCAATCCTGATGCTTCTTTCAATGCTTCAGGAAGCTGAACTCTCGTCTTAAAAGTGACGGATGAACTGCGCTTTTTTCCTTTTATAGTCGAAGTAACATTATCGTTTTGAGCTTTTATCGAAAAAGTAAAACAAACAGCAGAAATTATTAGTAGAATTGTTCTTTTCATTTATAAAAATATCCTTATGCCAAATTCTAAAGAGCTTTTGGTTTCATCACTACTCCCAAATTCTTTCGCCCGTCCACCTTTATCGTTATTGGCTGTTCGAAACGCACCTGACGTACAAACTCCGATTCGTAAACAGCTTCTTGCGCATTCAGAAAATCGACATCAAAGCTGCCGCCATCCTTATTAAAAGGATTAATCGTAAAATAAGCAACTCCAAGCGATGTTAGATTTTGAAAAAAGTGCGTTCCTTGACTCGGATCGATGCGATATTGCGACAATCCCG
>DAIOHI010000436.1:0-2618 GCA_036744815.1 Paludibacteraceae bacterium | reverse complement strand
ACGGTAGCCAATACCGACAAGGTTGTGGTGTTGGACAATGGAAGCCTTGCAGAGAGCGGTTCGCCTGCCGAACTAAAGAAGCAAAACGGCATTTTTGCCCGAATGGTCGAGAGGCAGATGATTGATGTTATTTGATCCAATCTTTGTTTCATAGTAGAAAAAAGATTTATTAAGAGTCATTTATCCACAGATTACACAGATTTTCACCAATAATACTTTGTAGAAATCAATTATAAAGTTTTTGTGTTAATCTGTGTAATTGGTGGACTTTTAGGACTCTTTGTTTTCTAATCATATTTAGGTAATTTGTTTATTTTATCCTGATTAAACATCCAAATGGAAAAAGAAAATAAAAAAAGAACTACCTTTGTCGCGGTTTAAAATCAACGGTCGTTTTATTGCAAACACAGTGCATCATCCTGGAAAAGATACTATAGCTCATCACCCTTTTCATTCGGAACAAGGGCAGAACCTGAGCATTATGGAAAACCGATTTAGAAGTATGCGACCAAGCGATCCGAAGCTTTTCCTTGTCCGTCAGTTGAACACATCGGGAATGAAAACCGATATGCCTTCAGAGCCTATTCGTTCACAAATACATTGCTTCTTTTTTGTGTCAAAAGGCGAATCGCTTATCACTATCGGAGACAAATCATATCTTTTCAAAGAGAACGAATGTGCTGTTATTCCAGCCGGTCAAGTCTTTTTAGTTCGTTATTACAACGACTGTAAAGGATATATGGGAGGTTTTCATACCGATTTTCTGAATGCGGATACGGAAGGTAAAAACCTGCTTCGTACCTTTGCTTTTCTGCGGAAATGGGGTGGGCACAAAGTTCTTTTCGACGAAGAACATGGCTCTTATATTCAAAATATATTCTCCCGTTTATATACGGAGCAGCAGGGAAAGAAAAATGCGGATATATTAAAAGCATATTTGATAGCCTTGCTGGTTGAGGTTGATGAAGCATATAACAAAATATCAGATAGTCAGGAAAGCGAAGCGGGTGTAAACAATCAACTTTGCAATAACTTTATTGAGTTTGCTTTTGCCAATCCGGATTTGAGTAAGTCGGTGAGTTTTCATGCGGACAGATTGAACGTTAGCGCAGGGCATTTACAAAAAGTCTTGAAACGGCTTACCGGAAAAACACCTTTGGCTTGGATAAGCGAAGCCGTTGTGTTGGAAGCAAAAACACTTCTGCTGCATACCGATTTGCCGATAAGCATGGTTGCCGAAAGAATCGGCATTACTGATCCTTCCTATTTCGCCCGGATATTCAAGAAAAGCAGCGGACTGTCACCTGCAAGGTTCCGAGGCGGGTCGAATAATGCTTAAAGAAGCAAAAATAGTCCTACTTTCCCTCACAAAGAATCAATAATTTTGCATCATCGAAATTTTATTATCGTAGCATGCAACTGTTTCTATTGTTCGCTTTCATTAATCCTCTTACAGTTATTCTTCCCGATTCCACGCAGGTTTTACCTGAAGTGACGATCGTTTCTTCACTCAAACAACAATTCGATATATTCGAGCAGCCGGCTTCTGTCTCCTCTTTTACACTGACGGATATAAGCGAAAAAAGAATTGAGTCGCCCAAAGAATTATCGCTTATTACGCCTAATTTCTATCAACCCGACTACGGATCGAAAATGACCAGTTCCATCTACGTCAGAGGACTGGGCGCGCGTATCGATCAGCCTGCTATGGGGCTTTATGTGGATAATCTGCCGATATTGAACAAAAATTGCTATGATTTTGACTTCTTTGATATTCGCCGTGTTGATGTACTTCGTGGTCCGCAAGGTACTTTATACGGACGAAATTCCATAGGCGGAGTTATCAATTTGTTTACTCTGTCGCCCTTCGATTATCAAGGCACCCGCTTCAATCTCGGATACGGAAATGCAAATACATTCAATGCCGGGCTCTCTGTTTATCGACGCCCAAGCCGAGATTTCGGATTTTCACTTGCGTTGAATCATAAACAAAGCGATGGATTTTTCACAAACCAATATGATGGTAAAAAAACGGACGGCTTTATCAGTGATGGAGCGCGTTTCCGTCTTCAATGGATATTAGCGGAAAACTGGACGGCGGACAATATCACAACATTCAACACCGTAAAGCAAAGCGGATATTCCTATTCTCTTTATGACGCGGAAAGTGCTAAGGTAGAGCCGATCAACTACAATGATCCTTGCGGATACGAACGTCAGACATTGAGTAATGGATTGACCTTCCGATACAATCATCCCGATATATTGATCGAAAACACAACGAGTTTTCAGTATTTGAATGACGCGATGACTCTCGATCAGGACTTTCAGCCGAAGTCTTATTTCACTATTACTCAATCTCAACTTGAAGGTGCCTTTACGCAGGAAGTAGTTGTCAAATCGAACAAACAGAGCCGCTGGCAATGGTTAAATGGATTCTTCGGCTTCTACAAAAACACCGAGATGAATGCGCCGGTAACTTTCAAGCGTAACGGAATAGATGAGCTGATATTGGAAAATGCGAACAATGGGATACACATGATGTTTCCTGATGGCGATTTGTTGATTGAGGAGGATGAATTCCCTATTTACAGCGATTTCAACTTGTCCAATCTTGG
>DAIOHI010000435.1:0-2644 GCA_036744815.1 Paludibacteraceae bacterium | reverse complement strand
TAAAACCCAATGAAATGTTGTCGCAAAACCACGTATTTCACAGCGTTTTGAATTTTTTACACGTGGAAAGTCCTATTTATGACGAGGAAATGAATATCTTCGAATGATATTAAAATCATTTTTATTCTAAAGCTATGGAAACATCCGAATTTGAAGGAATTATATTAGACGCAAACTCAGAAATTCCACTTTATATCCAGCCGTTTATTGTGGTGAAACCTTCCATTGATTACAAAAAATTAATGCATTTTTTGATAGCAGAAACGATAAGTTCAGAAAATGTAAAGATAAAAGATGAAAAAGTTGTTTTGGAGATTTTCTTGCGCTTCAATGATAAAATAAAGAACGTTGTATTGGAAGAAAGGAAGTGTGTGAGCCTTCATTTTGGCGATTTTATACCTATTAGCACTTGCAAAGAAAATGAAGAGTTTGATCCGTTTTATCATGAATTAAAAATAGGTTTCGAGCCCAATGATTTGTTTAAACAATTTGTATTGAAGGAAAAATTCTTTTCTTTCAGCGAAAATTAGATTTAATCTATTTTCTCTTCTACTCTATAATTCACTACCTTTGCGCATTATTTTTGTAATATGCGTATTTCCAACATAGAATTTTCCGACCGTCCGTTGTTTTTGGCACCGATGGAAGACGTTACCGATCCTGCTTTTCGTTTGTTGTGCAAGCGATTTGGAGTTGATATGGTATATACCGAATTCGTATCGGCTGATGCGCTTATTCGCAGCGTAAAACGAACGGAACAAAAGCTTACAATATATGATGAGGAACGTCCTGTGGCGATTCAAATTTACGGTCGTGATGCCGATACGATGGCTGAAGCTGCTCGTATTTGTGCCGAAGCTCGTCCTGAAATCATTGATCTGAATTTTGGTTGTCCGGTTAAAAAAGTGGCAGGAAAAGGTGCAGGAGCCGGATTGTTGCGCGACATTCCACGCATGCTCGAAATAACCAAATCGGTGGTTGATGCGGTTAATCTTCCTGTAACGGTAAAAACACGTTTGGGTTGGGATGAGGATAATAAAATAATCGTTGATCTTGCCGAAAGCTTGCAGGATTGCGGTATTGCGGCTTTGGCAATTCATGGACGCACACGTTCGCAAATGTACAAAGGCGATGCCGATTGGACTTTGATTGGCGAAGTGAAGAACAATCAGCGCATGCATATTCCCATTATTGGAAATGGCGATGTTACAACGCCTGAGCGAGCTAAGGAGTGTTTTGATAAATATGGAGTGGATGCGGTAATGATTGGTCGTGCTTCGGTGGGACGACCTTGGATTTTTGGTGAAATAAAACATTATTTCGAAACAGGTGAATTTTCTGAAATATTGACTTTCGAAGAAAAGAAAGCAATATTGAAGGAGCACGTAATATCTTCGGTTTATTGGCTTGATATTGAAAAGGATATTCCAATAGAAAGCGTTATGAATCAACGATTAAAAGGTATTATCCATAGTCGAAGACATTTGGCGGCATCACCGGTTTTTAAAGGGATTCCTAATTTTAAGGAAACTCGTATTGCGATGCTTCGGGCAGAAAGGCTGACCGATTTATTCCGAATTATTGATCAAGTTGAAGATATTGAACAAAATATTGAATAAAGAGTTATTTTAAATATTAAAGAAAGAATGAGAAAGTTTAATCTTGGAAGTCTATTGATTTCCACAATTTTATTGGCAATGTTTATGACATCTTGCAACAAAAAGTCCGAACAATCGGCGGGAATTAAATTGGAAAATTTAGATACTTTGGCTTCGCCTAAAGTTGATTTTTATCAATATGCTTGTGGAGGATGGATGAAAAATCATCCTTTAACTCCGGAATATGCTCGTTTTGGTTCTTTCGATAAATTGGCGGAAGACAACCGGGAGCAATTACGGGTTTTGATTGAGGAAATAGCTGCTCAAACAGCAACAAAGCAAGGTTCTATCGAACAAAAAATAGGTGATTTATACAATTTGGCTTTGGATAGTGCAAAGTTAAATGCCGATGGTTATCAGCCAATTCAAGCGGAATTGGAAAGCATTGCTAAGTTGAGCAACAAATCCGATTTATCGAAATTAATTGCAGAATTAGCTCTTAAAGGTGTTGGTGCTTATTTTCATCTTTATGTAGATGCTGATCCGATGAGCAGTTCCGATTATTTGGCACAAACTTACCAAGGCGGTATCGGAATGGGCGAACGAGAGTATTATCTGGACAACGATGAGCACACAAAAACCATTCGCGAAGCGTATAAAAACCATGTGGTAAAAATGTTTGAGTTGGTTGGTTTTACAAACGAACAAGCTCAAAAAAACATGGAATCTGTTTTGAAAATCGAAACTCGTTTGGCTACAGCGGCTTATGATAATGTGAAATTGCGCGATCCCTATGCCAATTACAATAAAATGTCGGTTGATGAATTACAAAAATTGGTTCCAGAAATAGATTGGAAGCAATATTTCTCCTCTATGGGAATTTCTGATTTGAAAGAATTGAGCGTTGGTCAGAAAGAATCATTGATTGAAGTTGGAAAAATTATCGAATCTGAAGTTCTGACAGATCAAATCGCTTATATTCAATGGAAATTGATTGATGAATCAGCATCTTTCCTTAATGATGAAATTTATGCTCAAAATTTCGA
>DAIOHI010000434.1:0-2655 GCA_036744815.1 Paludibacteraceae bacterium | reverse complement strand
TGTATTTTATGATTTCGTCGGGCAACTTCCTGCTTTTCGTTATCGGACTCGAAACAGCTTCGATACCGATGGCGGCTTTGGTGGCTTTCGATAAATACAATAATAAATCATCGGAAGCGGCTGCGAAATATATTCTTTCGGCAGCATTTGCAACCGCAATTTCCATGTTTGGTATCTCGCTTATTTACGGAACAACAGGAACTTTATATTTCAACGACCTGCCTGATCTGATAACAGGATCGCCGCTTCAAATTATGGCATTTGTATTCTTCGCGGTAGGTTTATTCTTCAAAATATCTTTGGTTCCTTTCCATTTATGGACTGCCGATGTGTACGAAGGTGCGCCTACATCAGTTACCGCCTATTTATCGGTGGTGTCGAAAGGCGCAGCGGTTTTCGTGCTTTTCACCATATTGGTAAAAGTATTCGGCAACCTGATAACCGAATGGCAAACGATACTTTATGTGTTGGTAGTACTTTCTATTACGGTGGGTAACTTGTTTGCGCTCCGTCAAAACAATATCAAACGCTTCTTGGCTTTCTCATCCATATCGCAAGCCGGATATATCGTGTTGGCAGTTGTTGCCGGAACATCGCAAGGCTTGACAGCTTTGGTGTATTATGTGTTGGTGTACGTGTTCTCCAACTTGGCGGTTTTCGGTGTCGTTTCGGCTATCGAACAGCGCACGGGCAAGGTAAACATCAGTGACTATAACGGACTTTATAGCACAAATCCCCGTTTGAGTGTTATCATGATGTTGGCTTTGTTCTCCTTGGGAGGTATTCCTTTCTTCTCAGGGTTTTTCAGCAAGTTCTTCGTGTTTATGGCTGCTGCCGAACAAGGTTTCTATGTGCTGATATTTATCGCTTTGATAAATACCGTGATTTCACTTTACTACTACCTGATTGTGGTGAAAGCCATGTTTATCAACAAAAATGATAATCCTATCGAAACAATTAAAACGGATCTGCCGGCAAAAATCAGCTTGGCTGTTTGTATGATTGGGGTGCTATTCGTAGGTTTTTTCAGTGTTATTTACGAACAAATCAGCTTGCTGGCAGGATTGTAAGAGCCGAATAGCAAAATGAAATAAACAAAAAGCTGCTCTTTCGGGCAGCTTTTTTGTTGTAGAACCTTTTTTATATTGAAATTTAGAATCAACAGAGATTCTGCATTAGGAAAACATTTCTCGCCAATACGCCGTAGGCTAAGCCTTTTGTATTTCTCTCTGTGCTTTGCGCTTTTGCGAGAGTAAGTGTTGACACTTTTCTTCTAATGCGCAATTTGGGCTAATAGCTTTTTCGGGTAACATTGATGGCGGCAAGCAACTTGCTCCACTCAGCATTGTCAGGATAAGCATTGGCGAGTGCCAGCACATAACCTGTTATGGCATTGTAGGTTTCTGAAAGCGAATGGCGCATCAATTTGCTGTCGCTGTATTCTTTTCCGGCTTTCTCGGCACGCTTATCGTCGGCAAGGCTTCGAAAATCGTCGTTTGTCCGTTTCACCGCATCAATTTCCGCTTGTAAATCAAGCCGATTTACTGCTGAAGCGTAAGGTTCTTTTGTCAAGTCGTTCAGTAGGTTGTCCGTAGCCGACGTTTGCGCCGACTGGTTGAGCGAAGCATTGTTGCGATGCACCTTCCACACTACATTCAGAGTAGTAAAAGCTTGTTTTTCATCTTTCTCCTCCGTCAATCCGTAATATCTCAACTTCCATCCGAAGCGATTCAAGGCGTTGTCGCGCGTTTTATCCTTTTCAAGCAATTGGTCGGTGTAAGGGTTCTTTTGCGGATTGCGCAAAGCAGCTTCGTAGGGGTCGATACCTTCTTTTAGCTTTTTCAGATAGGCTTCCAAAGGCTTGTCGCTGCTTAGCAGTCCCACTTGCGTGCCTTCGATGTCGGTAACTGTGTCGCGTAGAAACTGTACAAATACAATTGTGGAGAGAGCGGTTACACTTAAGTTTTCAAGTTTTTTCATAATAATAGTTTTTTGTAGGTTACATTGATTATTCGTGTAAAGCAGGTCGTAAAAATAACGAATAAAAACAATAATACAAGTTTTTCTATGCTTTTCTTATCCTTTTCTTCTTCGATGAATAAAAATACAATCATAAAAAGTCTTTTTCTCCTTAAGAAAAGCCTTTGTTCGTCCTGGTTGTTTTGTTTTGTTAACGTCCGAGCCTCGGATTGAGAAAAAAGAATATATATATTAACATCTGAGGCTCGGATTTCCTTAAAAGTTTATAGCTGTTAATATCCGAGGCTCGGATCAGCCCAAAAGTTTATGGATGTTAACATCCGAGGGTCAGATCAGCCCAAGAGTTTTATTTTCTCCTAATCCGAGGCTCAGATTGATATAAAAAAATGTTTTTGAGCCAATCCGAGGCTCGGATGCCTCATTCCGAAAGATATAAGCTGCCGAAAAATGATTTTTCAGATGATTATCCGTAAAGGAGTAAAGAACTTAGCTTTAATAAGCAATCGAAAAACATGTTTCATAACAGTTATAACTCATTTGTTAATAAAAAGGTATAATACTGTTTGTTTTTTTAATACTTTTAGTTTAAATTGCACCTTTTTAATACTTAGGTAGAATAAAAATAAAAATAAAATAATAGCGAAAACAGTTATATTTTGTTTTCAAACAAAGCAA
>DAIOHI010000433.1:0-2656 GCA_036744815.1 Paludibacteraceae bacterium | reverse complement strand
GTCCTTTTTCGTGGGCTTTGGCAATTAAGTTCGCATATTCTTCATTGCTCCCGAAGCGGGCATCTACTTTATAATAATTGGTTGCGGCATATCCATGGTAAGCGGGATAAAAATTCTCGTTCATATTGTTTTCGAGAATCGGATTGAGCCAAATTGCTGTTACACCTAAATCCTGAATGTAGTCCAAATTTTTCTCAATTCCTTTAAAATCGCCTCCGTGTCGGGCATTTGGATTGCTGCGATCAATCGGATAACCAAAAATTTCGTCGTTACTTTTGTCGCCATTGGCAAAGCGGTCGGGCATTATAAGGTAAAGAACATCAGCAGAACTAAATCCTTTTCGTTCGGAAGAGCCCTGTTTCCGTTGTTTTATTTCATAAGGAAAAAGTTTCTTTTCTTTGCCTTTTTCCAAAAGAATATTGAATGTTTCGGGTTGAGCCTTGCTGATGTCTAAATAAAGAATCAGATAATTCGGATTTTCGAGTTTGATCGTTTCACGCAGATAACAATGTTGACTTGTAATACTGACTTTGCTGTCGGCAATGTTCTCTCCATATAGCAAAACCTGGAGTTCAGGATTTTTCATTTCCGACCACCAAAAAGATGGCTCAATTGTTTTTACGTCAATTTTTGAAAACAAGGGAAGGGATAGAGCTAAAAAAAGAAAAAAAGTTCCGGCTTTTTTAAAAAAAAGGCAATTCTTTCTCCGTAATTGTTTGTCTTTCATTGTGGCTTGATTTGTTGTTATAGTTATTTATTTAATAGCTACTTATCGAAAGACCTTTTTTGTTTCAAAATCAGGGTAATTTTCGAGTAGTATCTCTTAAAATCATGCTTGTTTTTATAAGCTTGTTTTTTGTTTCTTTTCGAGGCTCGTTTTTTACGCGTTCAAGTATCAATTTCATCGCCTCTTCGCCAACTTTTTTCGGATGTTGATCCATTGTTGATAGCATCGGATCGGTATCCTGCGATATATTTGAATTGGAAAATCCGAATATTGATACTTCTTCCGGAACCTTAAGCCCAAGTTGTTTCGAGGCAAGCAACACTCCCGAAGCGGTGTTGTCGTTCATTGCCATAAATGCATCGGGACGCTTCGTGGATTGTAATAAATCCATCGCCTCTTTATAACCTAATTGCTTGGTGTCAGCAATTCGGATGATGCTTTCATCAACAGACAAATTGTGTCTAATCAAAGCGTCGGTATAGCCGTTTTTCCGGTTTTTTGATATTTCCAAGTTCAGTGGCGCACCGAAAAATGCAATACGCTTACAACCTGTTTGAATCATATATTCAACCGCAGAAAATGTACCGTTGTAATCATCAACCACCACTTTTTCCGAATCAATCCCTGTGCATATCCGATCAAAAAAAACCAACGGAATTTCGTTGTCAATCAATTCTTTGAAATGATCGTAGCTTGTAGTTGTTTTCGACATAGAAACCAGCACTCCGCATACGCGTGAATTAATCAGCGTTTGAATATTCCGCTTTTCTTTTTCGTAACTTTCGGACGACTGGCAGACGATAACATGATAATCTTCCTCTTCAGCTACTGTTTCCATTCCCGAAAGTACCGAAGAAAAGAAATGATTAGCAAGTTCCGGAACAATTACTCCAATAATATTGGATTGCTGCGTGCGTAAACTAAGAGCCAGCGAGTTGGGCGTATATTTATGCTCTTTCGCATAATCTTGAACCAACTTAATCGTTTCCGGGCTGATGTCCGGATTATTATTTAATGCTCGCGATACCGTTGATGCCGATATATTAAGGGCTTTTGCGATATCTTTTATGGTTAACTTAGGCTTTTTCATTGTATGCTACTGATTTGAAGAGCCTAAAAATACAAATTTAAACTTTAGCGACAAGGTTTTTTCTTGTGAATATACGAATCAACAATGTATGCCTGTATGTTTTTAAATTTTAATTCTTTTTCACTCCTATTTTTATCAAACAATATATCTATCTCCAGGAATCTTTCAATAGATTCTGAATTTTTTTGTTAAAATCATTTTCTTGAATCAGTTGCTCCAAACTCAAATGCATTCTGTATCTCCAATAATGTTGCGAGACAGCAGGAATATTGATGCGTTCGTCATCGGGATTTCTACGTCGCAACTTATCGTTAATCGACAGCCAATCTTGCAGAGGAATAATAGCTAACATTGCCGGTGAATAGAGATGATTTCGTAAAATCAACTCGCAAAGTTCCGGACTGCAATCCTCGGGAGCTTCGCCTTGCTTCCATAATATATCGTTGTAATAACGTTGTGTGTTTTTTTCGTTTTCCTTCCACCATCCTCGTATGGGCGACATGTCGTGCGTCGATGTTGTACAAACCGATAGATATGGAAGCGTTCCTAAATTCTCGAAAAGCTTGTCCGTTTCTTTCGGCATACGCTGGATTTCTAAACTGAGAATTTGCAATTCTTTCATCACTTGCGGCACGCAACTTGGTATCATTCCCAAGTCCTCGCCACAAACAAGCATTTGTGTTGAGGAAACAAGCGGCGGAAGCTTCTGCATCGCTTGTCCGTACCAAAAATCATTGTGTCGATGATAGAAAAAATGATCGTATAGACGGTTGTAAGCGGCTTTATCTTTTTCGTCGAGACTTTTATAGGAAAAGGTAAACTGAGCAGATATACGTGGA
>DAIOHI010000432.1:0-2661 GCA_036744815.1 Paludibacteraceae bacterium | reverse complement strand
ACGAGGCATTAGAATTACTCTGATTTTTTCTTATAAATCATTATTGAGATAAAAGGCTTTCGATATACAATTGAATGCCTTTTTTGTATGTAGACGAGAAGCTCTTTTTTATCGTTAATCTACGCTTTTTAACAAGTCTTTCCTCAAAAAGAGGAATATCTTCTCTTGGCTTGATGTTTTTTCCTCCTTATTTGCGCCTTTTGAAATTATTCGGTTTCGAAATGAGAAACAAAAGAATTTGTTATTCCTCTGATGTGAGATGAGGAATTTGGCATCCTGCTATACTTTTGCAAACACGAAATGATAGTGAAATCGAGTTGTGAAAATTACTTTGTATTTTTTACAATAATGATTTCTTTACATTGAAGGTGAATTCGAATGTATTAGTATTTAAGTAAAATGATTGTGGATAGAATTGGCTCGCAAGTTTTCGAAAAGTTCTTGCCCTGACGAAACGCAACATTTTTACGTTAAAATGTCTTATGCTACAAAAAACCGAGTTAAAATGAAAAAATATCTATTGTCTGTTACACTGTTTTTATTGCACATCTTTTTTTGTCAAGCTCAAAATGTAGTCTTGTATAAAAAAGGAGCTATGTATTATTCTAATTCCTCCGAAGTTTATGTAAAAGGAAGCATTGAAGCCGGAAGCGAAATTCAGTCGGCTAATGTTACTTTAGACGGCGACTTGTATCTAGGTGGAACTTTTGTTCAGAATGCTGAAAATCCTGTTTTCGATCAAAATTCCTCAGGAAAACTTTATTTTATTGATATAGATGGAATTTCTGGTACAGGTATGCGACGCATCACTTCGAATGATGAAACTTCTTTTGATCGTTCGAATCGTTATGTGGCTTTTCCCAATGTAGTGATTGATACCAACGATAGCATAAAACTTCCTCATCGTATGGGGATGGATGCGCAATCGATAAAGAGAGCCAATGCTCATAGTGGATTGTTGTATCTGGAGTCGAAGATAGAGTCCGATGGACTTTTCGATGCATCGCTTCGTATTACAAGTTCAGGAACATCTGCCGATCTGGTTGATGCGGGAGCTGTAATTATCGAAAAAGATGTTGAAGCTTTCCGTACACAATCAGCTTCGGGTTTGCTTCCTTTCGCATCTCCTTTTAACGGAACGCAAAAATCGGGCTATTTTGCCGGCAATTGGGTTCGTCGTCCCACTGTGAATGTGAACAACAATTATCATACGCAATATGTGCTTGGAAACAAACCTTCGAAACAAGATCCCAATATCATTGATCTAGACCAATATATAATCGATCCGCACGCAAACTTGGCGGCAGGAAGTCCTAATTTGATAAAACTTCGTCCTTTAAATTTCGATTATGAAGACCTTAAAAACAATGATAACGGATTAAGTATTACTAATGCGGATGCTGCCGATTACAAAAAAAATAAATTTATATTTAATGGCGATGTTTACACATTCACGGGATACGAAGAACAATTATTCGCAGAAGATGCTATGCCGGAATATAAATTCACTACGGCTACAGGTACCACAGTCAATTGGGTAATGGGTAATTCTTATACGGCACCTATTTCTATTGATAAATTAGCAGAGGCGATGTTGAGTAGTGATTTGAGTTTTACAGGTACAATCTATGTTTATTCTCCCGGTGCTCAATCCTACACTCCGATAAAAATTGCCGATGGAGGTATTGTCTCTTCCAACTTGAAAGAAATACCTGCTATGAGCGTATTTATGCTTCGTATATCGAACAAAAATACAAATTCAGGTAGTTTCAAAGTAACAAAAGATATGTTGGTACACGGAACATCTCTCGTGTCGAAACCGCTTCAAGCTTCTTCGGCAAGCGGAAATAATGGGAACTTGTTCAGCCAAATCAACCTGCGTGTAACGCCCGAAGATAATCCTTTTGTATATGATATTGCTGCTATTGGTTTGCGCAACGATGCTTCTTTCGGTAGCGATAGCTACGACATGGCTGCAATACCAGTATCTACGGAAGATGGTTTCAATCTTTACACGCAATCCGCTTCGGGAAGCAAGTTGGCGGTAAACGGTATTCCGTCGAATGCTGAAAGTGTAGATGTTTATTTCAATCCGTCTTCTGTCGAGAATAATATTTATAAACTAAGTTTCAGTAATCAAGAAACGCTTTCTACCGAAGGAGCTTGGCTCGAAGATTTGGCGGAAAATAAGTTTACGAATTTGATGCAGGATCAAGAATATGTGTTCTCTTCAAATACGGGAAACGATCCGAAACGCTTTAAAATCCACTTTAAAAAGCCTGAAAATGTTGATGAAATAGTAACAGGAATAGATTCATATTACGTTGATGATCGCTTGACTTTTATCAATTTATCTCAAGAAGATTTGAATTCTACTGTAAATGTTTACGATGTGCAAGGACGTTCGATAATGACTGGAATGTCTATCAATAACTATCCATCCATGCAGATTCCAATGATATTGGAAAAAGGAATTTATATCGTACAGTTGAAAGGAAAGCGTAATTATACAAGTAAAATTCTCAAACGATAATACAAAAATAGAAGCACGTTGTTAATTCAATAAAACGTATTCATACCCTGCTTCTTCAATTTAAACCTTATTGCATAGTTTCAAATTCTATCTGTTTCATGACTCTAAAAAGTCAAAATTAATTTACT
>DAIOHI010000431.1:0-2663 GCA_036744815.1 Paludibacteraceae bacterium | reverse complement strand
TCGTTGTAGATGTAAAACCCATGTTCTGCCATTTGGCTTTCCCAAATATCCATCAAAGCATCATCTACTACAACTTCGCTCTTAAGTAAAGCATTTCTTTGCCGAAGGGCATTGTTGTATTGCAACAAATGATTGAGATAATTTTTGTTGTACTGAGAAATTACACCGTCGATAAACTTGCGTCGCTCGTCGCTTCCCTCCGAAATCAAGGTTGAATCGTCGGGCGAAATAAGCACCAAAGGCAAGAGTCCAATATGATCGGAAAGACGCTCGTACTCCTTCTTATTGCGCTTGAACTGCTTTTTCTGACGGCGCTTAATACCGCAATAGATTTCTTCCGTTTCGTTATTCAGTTCGTATTTACCTTGCAGCATCAAAAACTCTGCATCGTGACTGATGTTTTGCGAATCGACCGAATTAAAATAACTTTTGCAAAAAGAAAGGTAGTAAATAGCATCAAGTAAGTTTGTTTTTCCCATTCCATTATTGCCGATAAAGCAATTAATGTTCGGTGAAAACGACAAATTCGCTTCCTCAATATTTTTATAATTCAATATGGAGATAGATGTGAGCTGCATACTGCGGTTGAGAGTTATTCCTGCAAATGTAATATTAATAAACCGAATACGGGAAGTAAAGTTTTCAACAACAGGACAGCTTGCTTTGTAGGTCTATTGTTACAGTTTTTTCAATTAAAACAATGACAGATAAAATAATTTTGTACTTTTGCAACTTAAAACATTTTAGAAGAAAAGCCAAATACTTATGTACGAATCTCTGCTTCAACTAGATCCGATTCGGATAAATTTCGCACAATCGGGTTCCTTTGTTCTGAACATTGTATTAGCATTTATTATGTTCGGAGTTGCTCTCGAAATAAAACTGTCTCAATTTAAAGAATTATTGAAGCATCCCAAGCCTTATATATTGGGAGTTGTATCGCAAGCTTTAGTTTTACCATTTGTAACATTTTTGTTGGTTATGGCATTAAGCAACGTGATAACTCCGGCGGTTGCAATGGGAATGATACTCGTTTCTGCCTGCCCGGGTGGAAATATATCGAACTTTATGACTCAATTTGCCAAAGGGAATACGGAATTAGGCATTGGGCTTACGGCAACTTCGACGGTTATCGCCTCGTTTATGACTCCCTTCAATTTTTCTTTTTGGGGCGGGCTCTATGTTTCGATAATGAATAACAGAGGCTCTCACATGCTTCAAGAATTGTATATTGAGCCTTATCAAATTTTCGAAACAGTCTTTATCATTCTGGGAATTCCATTGATCTTAGGTATTCTAACCGCCCATTTCTTGCCTAAAGTTGCTCACTTCCTGAAGAAACCCAGCCAAGTTATTTCATTACTATTCTTTGTGGGATTGGTAATTGTTCTTTTCTCCAGTAACTTCGACTTATTTATCAAGTATATATATTTCATCTTTATCATTGTACTTATCCACAATGCCTTGGCTCTATTGACCGGTTATAGTTTGTCTTCTGCCTTTAAACTTTCGGATAGAAACAAAAGGGCATTGACCATAGAAACCGGAATCCATAATTCGGGTTTGGGCTTGGTTTTGTTGTTTAACCCCAAGATCTTTCCTCCTGAACTGCAAATAGGAGGTATGCTGTTTGTTACAGCTTGGTGGGGAGTTTGGCATATCGTTACCGGACTTGGACTGTCCTTTTATTGGTCGCGGAAGCCTCTTAAGGGCGAATAATCTTTAATAAAAAACGAGAAAGTCATGGCAACAATTGATCACAAAGGACCGTTATATCGACTTGCATATATTTATGTTACACATACATTCAAACAGTTTTATAGTGAGTTTCATCTGTTAGGAAAAGAGAATCTTCCTGCCGATGGAAAGGCAATTTACGGTTCGAATCACCTCAACGCGCTGATGGATGCCTTAGCAATGCTGTCGATTGTTCCTCGTCCTATGTCGATCGTATTTTTGGCTCGCGCCGATATTTTTGGAAATAAGCTAGCAGCTCGTTTGCTCCATTTCACCAAGATATTTCCCGCCTACCGCATCCGGAATGGTTTCGAAAATCTGGGGAAAAACGCCGAAGTATTCGAGCAATGCGCCGATGTGCTCAATCGGGGAAATTGCATTGGCATTATGCCCGAAGGCAATCAGACCTTGCAACACAAGATCCGCCCATTGGTAAAGGGTATTTTCCGCATAGCGTTTGCGGCACAAGAAAAGCTGGGCGAAGAGGAAAGCATCAAACTTATTCCTATCGGGATAGATATGGTGGATTTAATTATGCCGGGAAGTCCCATCGTGATTGAAGCAGGAAAGCCTATCAATGTGCTGGACTATATGAAGCTGCACAAAGAAGACCCTGTATTGGCAATGAATAAGCTTCGTGCCGACTACCGTCAAGCTTTGAGAGATGTTACGGTAGATTACGCTACGGACGAACATTACGATACTTTCGAACTTGCGGGACTCATAGTTAATACGGAGATGGTGAATCACCTGAACATCAAAGACAACACTGTGAATCGCTTTAAGGCACGAAAGGAAATTGCCAAACGATTGGTGGCTATCGAAAGAGAAAAACCGGAAAAGTTAGAAGAGCTGACAGCCATTTGCAAAGACTTTCAACAAAACATCAAAGCGATAAATCTCTCGATTCCAACGCTTGAAAAAGC
>DAIOHI010000430.1:0-2666 GCA_036744815.1 Paludibacteraceae bacterium | reverse complement strand
GAACATTGAAGTCCTGTGGTATAATTTCTTCAATAGCAATCGTTATTTCTCCTTCGACGATTACGACGACGATTTTATCCAGCTGATGCAAATACGCCCGGTTTTCAACTATCGCATTGCTAAACACTTCAGTATATTTGCCGGACCGGCAATAAATATCTTATCCAGCCGTTTTGAAAACAATGGCAATCTTCAAGAAGTAAAACCACCCTATTCCTTAATAAGTATCGATAACGAATACTTCAAACTAAAGTCTTGGGTTGGTTTTCATGCAGGACTACGATTTTAACAACTAATCAAAAACATAAAAGCTATGAAAAGTAAAGTAAATTTAGTTTTAGTATTAACCCTATGCGTATTGAATGGCTGTATTAACATGCAGTACATTAAGCCATCGGGCAGTATAGTAACAGAAAGTCACGCTGTAAACAGCTTCGATAAAGTTGTGGTGGAAGGCTCCTTCGATGTTTATATAAGTAACGGAGAGCAGAGCTTCGAAACAAAGACTTACGAAAACATCCAGGAACATATAAAATACAGCGTCAGCAATAATGAGCTGCGGATACGCCTCGATAGGAATGTACAGCTCTGGGGGCATCATGACATAGATGTGTATATATCGAGCGACCTTATCAACAAAGTAAGTATTTCGGGAAGCGTTGATTGCGATTTTCATAATTACGAAACGGACGCGATGACGATAAAGGCTTCAGGGAGCAGCGAAGTAGAAGGCAGGATTAGTGCGGCTAGCATCGATATTGATGCCAGCGGAAGTTCCGATTGTTCACTTTCGGTAAACTGTACGAATCTGAAGACAAAAGCTTCGGGAAGCAGCGACTTCGAATACGAAGGATATGCCAGAACGCATAATGCCGACTTATCGGGAAGTTCCGAAATAGAAGCTTTCGATCTCGAAAGCTCCCATTTGAAACTGACTGCCCGCGGAAGTTTCGAAGGCGAAGTGTGGGTTCGGGAATCAATGGATATAAATCTATCCGGAAGCAGCATCCTGCGTTATAAAGGTCATCCTCAAATTACGCAAAAAGTTTCGGGCTCCAGCCGCATTCACAACTCGAATTAAAGGAAAATCTAGCAGCCACAATCCTCTGAAGGAAGTGTATCTGATAAGGATGCTGTCTAAAAAAGTCATTTATCCACAAATTACACTAATTAGCACAAAAAAGAGAAGGTTTTACGCCTTCTCTTTTCTTGCAGCAAATAGCTGAAAATCTTATATATATTCTATTTATATCGGACATTTTTCATAACGGTAACACATTGGCAAGCGGCTGCGGCTTCCGATTGTTGTCGGTCGATTTCACGTATCGCATCAACGTAAAAACGTTTTTCGCTATTGATACTGTCGATCATCGAAGCGTTTTTACCCTTTTCCCTAATCAAAAGCTGCCTTTCCTTTTCGATCGAATCAAGCTTCACTTCGTATAAACTTCGGTTGATGGAAGTTTCCAACTCGGCAATTTTCAACAAGGTCTGCCGGTCGTTTCGATGCAATGCGGAAACCTCATCGGCGAAGGATAAAGCCTCCTCCAGTTTTCCTTCGTCATAAAGATTTTGAATAGCTTCTATACTACTTACAGCCTTTTTATCCTTATGCTGCGAATAGAGCCAAGGAATAATTATCAACGCTGCAAATACGATAACATAAAAAACCTTCTTCATAGCTAATTTATTGATTTATAATAGACTGAAACTGCCTCCAGCCTCCACCATTATAAACATTATCGAAGCCCTTATTGTTCAATATCTTTTTTGCCGTTTCGCTTCTGTTGCCACTGCGGCATATTGTAATGATGCTTTTATATCTCCGAAGAGAATCTATCGAGTCGGGAAGCAGATCTAAAGGGATATTGACCGATTTTTCGTAATGTCCGCTTTCGAACTCTTGGGGCGTGCGTACATCAACAATTAAAGTTAAATCTTGCGAAGCCAGTTCTTTCAACTTCGAAACACCGGAAGAGCCTTGAGCGTTGCAAGAGGGCAACAACAGAAGGCTCAATAATCCGATTATTAAAATGATTTGTTTCATTTATTTTTTCAATAAAACTTCATCTATAACACGTTTCAATTCGTTCTTAGGCAAAGCTCCTTGCGCCATTTGCGGGCTCTCGCCCATTGGTATAAAGAGCAGCGAAGGAATGCTGCGGATGCCAAATACGGATGCGAGTTCTTGCTCGGTTTCAGTGTTTATTTTGTAAATATAAATCTGTCCGTCGTACTCTCCCGCCAATTCTTCTAAAATGGGAGCTACCACCTTACAAGGTCCGCACCAGTCGGCGTAAAAGTCTATGATGGCGGGTTTATCGCCCAAGTAATTCCATGTCGATGGATTTTTCTCGTAGTCAACTACTTTTTTTATAAATTCGGCTTTTGTCAATTGAATTGTCTTCATTTTCGATTGTTTATTGTTTGAACTATTGTTATTATTTGTTTCCTTGTTTTCTGTTCCCGACGCGCAAGCGGTTAATGAGGCGAACAGCAAAAACATCCATGCGGTTTTTTTCATGTTTTCTCTTTTTTATAATTGGTAATTTCATCTTTAAATAATTGCTCTTGTCCATTGTTGCTGCTATTGGAACAAGTTCCGAGCGTGCAACAGGACAGATTGAATAGGGCTTGTAGAAGCAAGACTAAGGTAAAAAGCAAAA
>DAIOHI010000429.1:1429-2668 GCA_036744815.1 Paludibacteraceae bacterium | reverse complement strand
GGGCATGGTGGTAATGGCGATAAGTCTCTATTTGTTTGTCTGAACATTTCTTGTTGTTGTGCCGCTTTTATTTGGATCAAGAATCAAGAACCAAGAAGCAAGACAAAAGACAGGCAAGGGAATAATTAATAAGTCCGACAGTCCTCAGTAAGTCGGGAAGCCTCCCTTTTGGGGAGGTTTGGAGGGGCTTTTAACCGTATGAAAAAAATTATAAGCATTGCTATCGTCTTTCTGTTGCTATTCTTCTCCTTACTTGGACAGGAGGCGTTTTTCAGTCAGTTGGCAGATTCTGCTTTTAGCTTGACCAAGCAGCGCGTGCGTTACGATCCCGCTTATTTTTCAATCGCTTATCCGAACGGAGATGTGCCTTCCGACAGAGGTGTTTGTACTGATGTCGTTATCCGTGCTTATCGAAAAATGGGGATTGACTTGCAAAAGGAAGTGCACGAAGATATGCGCGATCATTTCAAGCTTTATCCCAAAAATTGGGGACTTTCGCGCCCTGATAAAAACATTGATCATCGACGAGTTCCCAATCTGATGACTTTCTTTTCTCGAAAAGGGAATGTGAAAAAAATATCGAATGATGCCAAAGATTATCTGCCCGGCGATATTGTATGTTGGAATTTGGGCGGAGGCTTGACTCATATCGGAATTGTTTCTTCTAAAAAATCGGCGAATGGAAAGCGCCATCTGATCGTTCATAATATCGGGGCAGGGCAGGTATTGGAAGATTGTTTGTTCCGCTACAAAATCATAGGGCATTACGGCTTCGGCAAGCCTGCCGGATAGATATTGTTTGTATTTGCAGCAACAATATGTCAGTTTGAAGGAGGATAATAAGGCAATCGGGTAGGAGGGGATTGCGAGTTTCAACTTGCAGATACTTTATTGCGCCCCAAAACTTGCGGCTAATCTGCTGCAAATCATTATCAATTTCGTCAATCCTGTCTAATTAATACCATCATTTACTCTATTAAAAAGCATTTTCTCCCGAAAATAGGCTTACATTCTCTTACAAAAGGGCATTTTCTCCCGAAAACATTCAATGTATCTTATACACGACCCCATTTTCGCCCGAAAATGTCCTAATGTATGTCGTACACGATAGTTTTTTCGCTCGTAAATGCCCAATATATATAGTACACGAAGATTTTTTCGCCTGAAAATGCTCCGTGTATTTTGTACATAAGCTCTTTTTCGCCCGAAAGTGCTCAATCTACCTTATACACGACCATT
>DAIOHI010000429.1:0-1387 GCA_036744815.1 Paludibacteraceae bacterium | reverse complement strand
ATATCGTACCGAAGCTTATTTCCGCCCGAAAGCCTTATTTGCAATAGAATAATTCAGTATTTAGTCTGCGCTTGACATACTTTGTAATAATAAAATTAGGATCCGGAGTTCGACTGATAAGGAGATGTCCTTTGAAAAACAGCTCTTGCCTGCCCGCTTCAATTCCTCTATCGAAAACCTTTAGCCCGAAAATACAGGATTATCAAATGAAATTTCGTATTTTTGTAATCTATTTTTAATGATATACAATTTTTAAACGAAGGAAAACGCAGTATGAGCAGAACGATTATTGTCGATGCACTGAAAAGAGAAGATTTTGGAAGTAGTATTACCGTCAAAGGTTGGGTAAGAACCCGCAGAGGAAACAAAAATGTCAGCTTTATCGCCTTGAATGACGGCTCTACCATAAATAACATACAAATAGTAGCTGACGGAAGTAAATTTAGCGAAGAATTTTTGAAGCCGATCACTACCGGAGCTTGTATTTGCGCTACCGGAGTGTTGGTTGAGTCGCAAGGAAAAGGACAAAGCGTTGAAATTAACGCGGAGAAAATTGAAATATACGGCACGGCTGATCCCGATACATATCCTTTGCAAAAGAAAGGACACACACTTGAATTCTTGCGTGATATTGCGCACTTGCGTCCACGCACCAATACCTTCG
Organism: Paludibacteraceae bacterium; assembly: GCA_036744815.1. Lineage (GTDB taxonomy): Bacteria > Bacteroidota > Bacteroidia > Bacteroidales > Paludibacteraceae > H1. The sequence goes on along the minus strand of DAIOHI010000429.1, from coordinate 723 downwards.
GAGCTGTTTTTCGCATTCGTCACCACATGGCGATAGCTATTCATAAATTTTTCCACGATCGTGGATTTTTCTACTTTCATACACCGATAATCACGGCTTCCGACTGCGAAGGCGCGGGGCAAATGTTTCAGGTAACGACTTTGAATCTCTACGATTTGAAGAAAGACGAAAGCGGTTCGATTGATTATTCGGATGATTTCTTTGGAGAACAAACCGGTTTGACTGTTTCGGGACAATTGGAAGGCGAATTGGCGGCAATGTCGATGGGTTCTATCTATACTTTCGGACCAACTTTCCGTGCCGAAAACTCGAATACACCCCGTCACTTGTCCGAATTCTGGATGATTGAACCCGAAGTAGCTTTCAACGAAATAGAAGAAAACATGCAGTTGGCTCAGGATTTTATCCAATATTGCATCCGTTGGGCGCTGGATAACTGTAAAGAAGATCTCGATTTCCTTTGCAATATGTACGATAAAGAACTTTACGAACGTTTGAACTTTGTGGTAAGCACCGATTTCAAACGCCTTACATACACCGAAGGAATCCAAATTTTGGAAGAAGCCGTTGCCAAAGGACATAAATTTGAATTCCCGGTAGGATGGGGAACCGACCTGCAATCGGAACACGAACGTTATTTGGTAGAGAAGCACTTTAAAAAACCGGTTATTCTGACTGATTATCCGAAAGAGATTAAATCTTTCTATATGAAGCAAAACGATG
>DAIOHI010000428.1:0-2672 GCA_036744815.1 Paludibacteraceae bacterium | reverse complement strand
TATTGGTTTTGTCAATGTCGGTGGCAGGTCCTTGTATTATCAGTGTTCGGTAAGTATTGCGTCCTCCGGTGGAGCGCACGGCATCAATAAAAGTTTGTTCGTAGGACAAGAGCACGCTCATTTGCGTAGCGTTTTCCACATTAGGCTCGTTGGTTCCGGCAAAGAGTAAATGATCGTTATAATCACGAAAATGTGTTGCTATTTGTTCCCAAAACGCCTTTTGTTTGGCATTGTTTTCATATTGTTTTGCTGAAATACAATTATTCTCAAGCCATCCGCCGTCCCAATGGATATTAAGCAATACATACATATTCCGATTCATACAATAATCGACCACTTCTTTTACGCGCGCCAACCATGTGTCACTTATTTTTGCCGTAGAAGCATTGGCATACTGATTCCACGAACAAGGAAGACGTATAGCATTTATGCCTTTGTCGGCAATGGAATCGATTAAGCGTTGAGTTGCTTTAGCATTTCCCCAACTGCTTTCGCCGCCGATTGCTTCTAATGCGTTGCCTAAATTCCAACCTAAATTCATCTCAGCAGCTATTTGTATTGCTGTCCGATTCATCCCGTTTGCATCAGGAACTATGGGGTTTGTGTTGTAGGAAGGATAAAGCGGACCTTTTTGTGTCAGCAGCACAACAAAGGTTTTAGCAGCTTCAGCAGTGATTAATATGCTGTCGTTACGTTCTTTTCCCGTATTGTTTTGGTCGATGGAAATGATTATATCTTTGGGCGTAGTGCCTTCGGTTTCGGATAAATGTATCCAATCGGCATGAGTGGATGCTTTCCATTTAGGCGCGTCGCCTTTAATGGATAAAGTGCTAGTTTGTGCTAATTCGGTAAATGTGCTGAGTGCCGCATTTACCGATAATGTGTAGATGTATTCGGAGCCTGCCTGTGAGACTAAAACTTCGGCTGTGGCATTGCCCGATTTTATATGTAATGTTGTAGATTGAGAGGTTAAAATTCGACCTTTTGTGCTAAGAGTTATCATGGTTTTGGGTCCATTGCCTTCGGTAGAAGAAATTTCCAGCCAATCCGGATTGTTATGTTCCATCGTCCATGTAGGAGCATCGGTTTCGATGGTGAAAAACTCGGAACCTCCTTCTGCTGAAAATTCGATACTTGTTTTGTTGATAGAAAGTATCGTTGTCGTTTCTTTACATGCGATAAGAAACAAAGAGAAAAAGAAAGAAAAGAGAAAAATAATAGGGTATTTCATAGCCAAACAAGGTGTTGTGAGCTTTTGAGTTTTATTAAAAAAATGAATGAAGGTGCGGCTAAGCACCAAGGTATTAGCCGCACCTTGAGAATAAAATTATTAGTTTACCGGAACCAAATGGATGGTTTTTGTTTGATTTGTGTTATCTTGTCCAATCCATAAATCGCTAGCAGCACCGTTAGCATTTGCAGGAAGTAAAAAGTACATTCCTGTTCCAGAAAGAGTTACGGAAGCACAAGTCAGCACTACTTCATTCGAAAACGTAACAACTCCGTTGCTTAATGTGTAGGTGGCGTTGTAAGTAGCCGGCGTAAATGTTGTGCTTGCTTCATCGTAGCTATTCAATGCATCTATAATTACACAGCTACCGTCAGATTTAAACTCTACGCTTGTGTTTGCATAAGCAACTTTGGTTGCATCACGTTTTGCAGCAGAAGCAGCGGTTTCGGGATCTCCAAATGCCCACCAGCCATGAACTGTAGTAAAGCAATTTTCCGCAGACTCGAATACATCGAACAAATTGTTGTAATTTGTATTTGCCCAATCTACCCAACCAATAGGAGCTGAACTAACAGCTATTTTCCATGTACCTGTGATGTTTGCAACAGTAATGTCTTTTTTTACAGGAGCTACTGCGCCTTCGTATGGATCTTCTTTTTCGTATTCTTTACCATCAATAATATAGTTATAAAGCAACCAGCAAGCGTTTGCTATCTTGTTAGAGGTGCCTTTTTCGAAACCTTCGTAAGAGCGTTTAATACTCATAACCAAACCATTTTCGTCGGCATAAAAGATGTCAACACTGTGTAAGTCGGCATTTGCATATTGTCCTTCAGCTACACGGATTTTATCCATCGGAAAGCGGCCATTATCGTCAAAAGAAATGGTTGCCCACTGTGTATTTGTAGTCAAATCGACCAAATCGGAATAATTACCATTGAAGATTGTACTCCATTTATCAACAGCTACGCCGTCGCCACCGGTAATTTTATCTGAAGCGCTGCGGGTATTAACAACCAGCGAAAATGAACCTTCGATTGTGCCAGTAAGCGACTGTTCCTGACCATCTGTAACGGTAATGCTTCCAGGTACAACGCCATCGGTCAACACTAATTTGTAAGTCATGTTTTCACAGTCAAACGAAATTGTTCCAACTTCGGGTACGCCACCCCAATCCCAGATAGAGGTTCCACCCCAAGGACCCCAAGCAGCTTTATCTGCAGCACCGGCATTTTTGTCTCCCCAGAAATCGAGGGGCTTGTGCCAATACTGATTATTTTCTGTAGCCGATGCGGCCACATCTAACTTGAAGGCAACGTTGTAACCACCTTTACCTCCCGAAAGAGCTTTCCAAATACCGCTTTCCAAATAACTTAAATCAGAAGTTGTAACATTGAATGTTGCTGCATCAGAGAAAAGGTAATCGCCACCATTCGATACG